>DASTNM010000215.1:0-12804 GCA_035762745.1 Candidatus Polarisedimenticolia bacterium | reverse complement strand
ACGTCCGTCGAACGAGTCGTAGCGGGAGATCGACGTCACCTTCGAGATCCCCAGCGCCTCGACCAGGTCCTTCGCCGTGTAGCCGGGCGGGACGCAGGGCAGCGACACGTAGTTCGCCCCGGCGGCCAGGCCGATCCCGGTGCACGAGGTCGGCGGGGCGAGCGCCAGCGTCGCGCCCGCCGGCGCGCGCGCGATCAGGGCGTCGCCCGCCTGTAACGCGAAGTCGGTCCCTTCGGGCGTCCCGCCACCGGCCGGGATCCGGGCGCCGAGCATCCGCCCGGTCGCCGGCTCGAACCTCTGGATCTCGTTGACGCCGGCGGCGCCGTTCCAGGCGGTCAGAAGAGCGAAGGCGGTCGGGTGCGCCGCGACCTCGGCGTCGCTCAGACCGATCAGGTTCAGCCCCGGTCCGAGATCGCGCGCCAGGGGCACGGCCGCCAGTGCCACGTCGCTCATCCGGATCTGCCAGCGGCCGGTCCGGTCGTCCTGCCAGGCGACCCGATCGGCATCGGTCACCGGCTCCTCCTGCCGGTTCGGGTCGGCGGTGATCCGCAGGCTGCGCCGGGAGGCGAGAGAGTAGAGGGCGATCCCCGGATCGCCGAGGCCGGCGGCGTAGTCGACGTAGGCGACCCGCCCGGAGCGCAGGCTCGGCTGCGACTCGTCGGTCGGCGTGTAGGTCAGCCGCCGCTCGACGCCCGACACCAGGTCGAACATGTAGAGGTCGCGGTTGGCGTTGCGCTCATCGACCCAGACGACCGTGTCGCCGTCGATCGACGGCTGGGTCTGGTTGTCGATGTTGTTGGTGATGCGCCGTTCCGTCCGCGCCGCCAGGTCGTAGACGAAGATCTCTCCCAGACCGAAGCGGTAGTCCTCGTAGGCCACCCGGCTCCCCGAGATCGACGGCCGCACCTGGTCGTGTGCGCCGGTGTCGCCGGCGCTCACTTCGACCGTCTCGGAGGTGTCGAGGTTTCTGGCCACGATGTCGTACTGGCCGCCCCGTTTCTCCTGCCAGACGACCCACGGCGCCGCCACGGCGGGGTTCTCCTGGTCGGCGACCTCGCCGGTCAGCGGGCGCGTCGTCCCCGAGGCGGTGTCGTACAGGAAGATGTCCCAGTTGCCGTTCCGGCGATCCTGCCAGACGATGTAGCGGCCGTCGGTCGCCGGGTGCGTCTGATCGGCCGCCTGCCCGGCGGTCAGGTTCACCGCCGCGGGGCTCCCGAGCGTGAGCATGACGATGTCCCAGTTCCCCTCGCGATTGTCCTGCCAGACGAGGAGGTCGCCCCTCAGGTCGGGGAGCTGCTGGTCGGCGCCGGAGGTGGCCGCCACCGGCTCCTGCGCCAGGAACTCGGTGACCCGGACCGTCGCCGTCGCCTGGCTCCGGTGGCCGAGCGCCTCGCCCACCGTCACCCGCAGCGTATAGGTCCCTTCGGGGACGACGACGCCGATGCCGTTGCGGCCGTCCCAGACGACGTCGCGCGTCACCCCGCTGTGCAGCGAGAACGGGATCGAGCGGACGAGCGGCAGGGAGGCGAAGTCGCCCGTGCCGCGCGCGATCTCGAGCAGACCCGTCAGGTCGGGCATGGCGTCGCTGGCGCTGAGCGGCACCACCGTCTCGCGAGCCGCCGGCGCTCCGGCCGGGGCCGACGGCGTGAAGGCGGCCGGTGACGGCAGGAGCGCCGCAAGGACCGGTGGGTCGGGATCGACGACCACCGAGACCGACCGGTCGGCCTCACGGTTGCCGGCGCGGTCGGTCGACCGGAAGGTCAGCAGGTGCGGGCCCGGGGCCGCGATGGAGAACGGGAAGGCCGGCTGGAAGGGGCCGGAGTCGAGGCGATACTCGATCGACCCGACGCCGCTGATGTCGTCGCTCGCCGTGAAGATGATCTGCGTGTCGGGCGTGATGAAGGTCGGGTTGGTCCCGAACGACGGCTCCTGGAAGACGATCGCGGTCACCGGCGCGACGGTGTCGGCGGCCGGCCGCTGATACCTCAGCGTGTACGACCCGGTCGAGTTGTAGTCGATGACGTTGACGAAGTAGTGGCTCGTCGACTTGATGATCTTGTCGGGCACGCGGCTGATCCAGAAGTTCTCCGGCCGCAGCCGCTTGCCGTCCGAGCGCACGACCTCCGCCAGCGGGATCAGGCCGCCGGCGGGATCGGGGACGCGCGTGAAGGCCCAGAACGGCAGCACGTCGGTCGTCAGCGGCACCTCCGGGTTGGCCGCCGACGGGTTGCCGGTGGTGCTCCCCGCCGTCGGGCTCACCGGGAAATCGCCGCACGACGACTCGAAGATTCGATCGGGGACATGCTCGTCGTCGTGGTCGGTGTCGGCCAGGAAATCCTTGATGTTGTCGCGGCCCGGCAGGTCGACCAGCATCTCGCGCACCAGCACGTTGGCGGAGCTGCTCCGGATGAGTGAGGTCAATTCGCCGCCCAGGTCGGGGGCGTGCGTGTACTCGGCGTCGAAGGCGATGAACTTGCCCGAGAGCGTGGTGATCATCTGCCAGTCGGCGACGCCGCACCCTTGCGGCGGGATGGTCCCGAACGTCGCGTTCAGCGTCGGCTGCACCGGTTGCCCGTTGACCGTCGTGCCGAGCAACCGGAAGGCGATCAGGAGCCCCTGCTTGTTCTCGACGATCTTCGGCTGGCCCGAGGTGATGTGCAGGTTGCCGGCCGTCCCGAATCCGTGGTTGCTGACCCGCACCCCGAGCGGGAACGGGACCGGCGCCTCGACCGCCTCGGTGAACGGGTCGTCGGCGTCGACGACCGGCGGCAGGAAGTAGTCGACGTCCAGAAGCGGCTGCGGCCTGACGATGATCGGCGCCGGGAAGAGGGCCAGATCGCGCGGGCCGGAGGCGACATGGAAGTTGACCGCGCCGGAGACCAGGTAGGTCTGGCCGGTCTCGATCTCGCCGCCGGCGCCGGCCGAGGGGATGATGAGCCAGTGCGCCTCGGCGCGCACCCCCGGAGCGACCGACCCGCTTCCGTCGATGCCGCTGATGTTCTCCAGGCTGTTCACCTTCACGAAGAAGAGATCGTTGGCGTCCCGGCCGTCGAGGGTCGTGATGTTGAGCGTCACGCCGAAGCCGTCGAGCGGCTGGTCGGTGAGGTTGTTCGTGACCACCAGGCGGGCGTCGAACGCCACCCGCTCGAAGGTGAGCCGCTGCTGGATCTCGATCTTCACGCGGGCGCAGATGGAGGCCGGCTGGGCCTGGGCCGGGGCGACGTCGAACGCGAGCACGAGGCCGAGCCCCCCCAGGATCCCCAGGAGCCGCCGCGCCGTCCGGACCGCACCGGCCGCCCGCTCTCTCCGCATCGTTCGCGCTCCCGCTAGTTGCATAGGCTCGGCACCGAGACCGGCGGATAGCCGCCGCCGTATCCTCCCCAGTTCGGCAGACCGCAGCAGCCTCCGCCGCCGCCGGTCGTTCCGCCGCCGCCGCTCCCCGGAGTGCAGATCGACGGGGCGTACTTGCAGACGCACTTGGCGAGAGAGATGCCGCACTTGACGGCGTCCCACGGCTTCTTGAGGATATCGATCACATCGCCGATGATCGGTATGCTCGACAGGCAGTCGAGCTGGTTCACCTCGCCGCTCAGCGGCAGGCAGTTGCAGGCGATGTTCGCCGCGGTCCCCACCCCGGGAACCGCGCCGAGGCAGGCGCAGCCCTTGTCGATGGCGCTGGCGCTGCCGCTCGCCGCCTTGCTCAGGCATTCGCAGATCGCCCCGGCCGTGCCGTTGATGAGGCCGATGCAGCCGCACAGGCTGCACTCGTCGTCGCACAGACCGAGGTCCTGGGCGATCTGCGATCCCACCGTGTAGCTGACCGGCGTCGTCGCGCCGGTCGTGAACCCGGCCGCGCAGGTGTACGAGCCGCTGTTGCTCACCAGCGCCGTCACCGGCTGGCAGAGGTCGACGTCATTCTGCGGCGTCACCCCGCCGCCGTCCGCCGCCGGGCCGCGCGCGCTTGAGGCGAACGAGGCGCCGCCCGCCAGCCCGGCGGGGAGCGATCCGAGACGCGTCAGGCGGAACGGCACGGTGATCGACTGCATGGCGCCGAGCCGCGGCACCCCCGAGACCAGCGTCTCGAGGATCAGCCCCGGCGAGGCGGTCGGCGCGATCTGCACGTCGTCGGCCGCCACCAGGCCGTGGTTGGTCAGCGTGTACTCGCCGATGTAGGTGGCGCCCGGCTCGAGGATCAGGTCGAAGCGCGACGGGTCGGCGACCAGGACCGGGGCCGGGACCGCGGTCTCGAAGGTGGCGGTCAGCTTGAAGTCGTAGCGGTCCTGGAGGACGACCGGCGTCACGCTCCATTCGAAGCTGACGTAGACGACGTTCATGAAGACCGAGAGCGGCGTCACCTGGTCCGGCTGCACGTCGAACTTGCCGTTGGTCGGCTCGGTCCCGGTCGCCTGGACGCGGTACTGGTACGGCCCCGCCGGCAGGTCCGCGAAGGTCACGTGCCCCGTGGCGTCGGTGGCGCGGCTGATCGTCAGCGTCGGCACCTGCAGGTTCTGGATCCAGACCGAGGCGCCGTCGAGCAGGACGTTCTCGGTGTTGCGCACCTCGAAGGCGGCGGTGCCGGTCTGCGAGGCGGTCACGACGGCGAACAGGTTCTCGGTGTAGGGCACGTGGTTGGAGCCGCGCACGATGAAGCGGTCGGAGTAGATCCCCGGCGTCACGGCGGCGTCCGGCGCGAAGACCACCGGCACGTCGGTGAAGCCGCCCACCGGGATCGCCGGCAGATCAGGGCCGACGCCGAGCGTCATCCACGGAGTGGTCGGCGGGTCGAGGGTGATCCCCTCCAGGGGGGCGAAGCCGAGGTTGCGGATCCGCACCGTCTTCGTCACCAGCGTCCCGTTCCCCTGGCCGACCTCCACGAAGTTCGGCTCGGCCTGGATCGCCGGCACGGCGGGCACCAGCGCGATGCTCACGTCGAAGGTGCGCGTCGCCCCTTCGGCGTCGGTGATCCGCAGCGTGGCAAAGTTGGCCAGGTCGGCGTCGGCGGCCGCCGTGACGGTCAGGCGCACGCGGGCGCTCTGACCCGGGTCGAGCAGGCCGCCGAGGGCCGTGGCGTCCACCTCGCCGCTGATGCCGTGCCCGCCCGTCACGTCGAAGCCGAACCCGGTGAGCGCCGACTCGCCGGTGTTCTTCAGGGTCAGGTCGATCGGGAACGAGGAGTTCTGCGACATGCGCAGGTTGAACGCCGCCGGGCTGAGCGCCAGGCCCAGGATGCTGAAGGCGGCCTGCGACGCCCGCTCGGTGACGACCGGGTGCGTGGCCCAGAGATTGTAGGCGCCGGCCTCGGAGGCGAGCGGCGTGAAGGTCGCGGCGAACTGGCCGGCCGTGTCGGAGGTCGCGAAGAGGAAGCGGTCGAAGCCGCGCGTGTTGATGCCGATCTTGACCGGAACGTTGGGCACCGGCGCGCCGGTCCCCGGATCGAAGGCGCGGCCGGTGATGCTCACCGGCTCGCCCTGGTCGTAGACGCTCCGATCGGACGCCGCGACCGCCAGGTACGGCGGGTTGCCGGTGACGGCGCTCGCCTGGCCGCTCAGCTCCGGTCCCGTCACGTCGCCGGCGCCGACGAGGTTGGAGTGCGTGACGTGCACCACCGCCTCGACGACCACGTCGTGGGGGGCGTTGGAGGGGATCTGGACCTCCACCGGCCGGCTGAGGAAGCCGCTGCCGACGCCGATGTCGGCGAAGGCGAGGCTGCCGGTGACGATCACCCCGCTGCTGCGCTGGTCGAGCCGGCCGCTCCCGAGGACGTTGCCGTCGAGATCCTTGACGAAGACCTCGACGTCGGGCGACGGCCCGTTCGACTGCGAGGTCCTGACCTGAAGCCGCGCCGATCCCTGGTTCAGCAGCCTCAGGGTGATCCGCGCCTGGCCGCCGAGGACGATCGGGTCGTTGAAGACCTCGATCGCGCGGCCCGGCTCGCGCACGTCGAGCGCGAATGATTTCAGGACCCGGACGCGCGTTCCCGGACCGCTCGACAGCGTCGCGGCGACTTCGAGCGTGCGCGTGGCGGCGGTTCCCGGCCCCGTCGAGAAGACGTCGGCGAGCGTCGTCGAGGCGCCGGGCGCAAACGGGTCCGACGGCGTCCGTGTCCGCGTGCCGAGCACGGTCGCGCCATCCTTGAGCGTCATCTCGACCGACACCGGCCCGACCGGCGACGGGTCGTGATTGTCGATCGTGACGCCGATCGTATCGAGATAGCGGCGGGTGAGCTTCTGTCCGCTGCCGTAGGAGCCCAACCCGCACGTCACGATCGGCAGGGTCACGAAGGTCTCGGCGCTCCTGTTCCCGGCCGCGTCGACCGCGACGACGCCGTACACCTGGGTCGAGAAGGTGTCGAAGCCGCCGTCGGTGAAGGTGGTCCCGGTGATCGGCGACGGCGTGAGGCGCGACCCGTTCCGGCTGACCAGGAAGCCGACGAGATCCGGATCGGGCGGGGCGACCCAGGTCAGGACCGGGAACCCATCCTGGGGAAGGTCGAGGTTCAGAGAGACGACGCCGCGGGGAGGCGCGTCGATGACGAAGCCCAGCGTCAGGCTCGTCACGTTCCCCGCCCGGTCCTCGGCGCGCACCGCCAGGACGTACGAGCCGTCCGCCGTGATGCTCGTGCCGCTCGAGAACGGGGAGCCGTTCAGCGTGATGCCGCTCTGGCGCGGCCGCGCCTCGGTGATGGTGACGACCGGCGTCACCGCCGCGCCGACGTGCGCCCCGTCGCTGATTCCCGTGACGGTCACCACCGGCGGCGTGTCGTCGACGGCGAAGGCGATCGTGGTGGTCGAGGCGTTGCCGGAGGCGTCGGCGGCGTTCACCACCAGGAGATGGTCCCCCTCGGCCGCGACGCTCGCGCCGCTGATGAACGGGTCGCCGTCCAGCGTGGCGCGCAGCGACTGCAGGCTGAAGTCGCTGGCCGAGAAGGTGATCGTCACCGGACCGCGCGTCGCCTGCCCGTCGGAGACCCCGCTCACCGTGATCACCGGGCCGGCCTGGTCGAACGTGATCGGGCCGGCGGCGGCGAAGTTGCTCTGGTTGCCGGCCGCGTCGCGCCCCGCCACGGCGTAGTGATAGATCCCGTCGGCCGGCGGCCGGTCGAAGGCGGTCGGCGAGGTCAGCCCGACCTGCACCGGCGTCAGGCCGGCGAGCGTCGTGATGGGGCTCGTGGCGCGGAACAGGACGAAGGTGCCGGCCGGATTGACGGCCGCCGGCGTCCAGGCCGCCCGGAGGCCGTTCCCCTCGATCGCCAGAGTCAGCCCGGAGGGATCGCCGGGCGGGATGCGGTCCGAGGTCGCCGCGGCCGGCGCCGAGCGGGCGCTCTCGTTGCCGACCGCGTCGAGCGCGCTGACGGCGTAGACGTAGTCGCCGTCGACGGGCGGCAGGTCGGTGTACGAGGGAGAGGCGAGGCCGCCCGCCAGCGCCGGCTGGCCGGGGACGAACGGCTGCCCGGAGGGGACGCGGTAGAGGTTGTAGGTCGCCCCGGGCGAGGCGGTCCAGTTCAGCCGCACCTGTCCGGCCGGCAGCACGGTCGCGGCGAGGCCTGCCGGTGGATCGGGCGGCGTGTTGTCGAGGTCGACCCCGGCCCCCGGAACGATGCCGCTCGCCGTATTGCCGAAGAGATCGGTGGCGGTCAGATCGAAGCGCCCAGGACCGTCCCCCATGGAGGAGTCGACGACGAGACTGCCGTCCCAGACGGCGCCGCCGCCCGAGAGGGCCAGAACGACCGGCGCCCCGACCGGCGGCAGGAACCTGAGCGCCGGCGTGCCGGCCGCCGGCTCGTCGAGCGTCAGCCGCAGGGCGTAGCTTCCCGGACCGAGGACGCGCGCCGGTGTCACGGCGACGCTGCCGGCGGGTCCGCGCGTGTCCAGGTTCAGCGTGCCGCCGGAGGTGATGAGCGTGCCGCGGTTGCCTGCCGCGTCGCGGGCCGAGAAGGCCAGAGTCGCCGGGCCGCTCGGCATCCCGGCCAGGACGTTGAACAGGCCGCTCCAGGTCCGCGGCGCGCCGGTCGGGGCCAGGGTCACCCCGGTCGGCGTCCCCCCCTGCGGCGTGACGCTCAGGAACGGCTCGCCGGGGATGTTCTCCGAGGTCAGGATGGTCAGCGTCACCGGGCCCGGCCCGACCGTGCCGGCCGGCGCTGCGCTCACGGCGGCGCTGGGGGCTGTCCGATCGACGCTCACCTGGACGAGGCTCGAGATGAGGCTCTCGTTCCCGGTGACGTCGCGCGCCGTGACCGCGTAGAAGAAGCTCCCCTCACCGGGGGGGACGTCGCGGGTGAAGAGGGTGGTCAGCCCGGAGGCGATCGGGGTCGCCTGCGTGCGCGTCGTGAACGCGGCGCCGGCCCGGTAGAGGGTGTAGCTCCCCACGTCGGGGGCGTCCGCCGGCAGCCAGTCGAACCGGAAGGTGCCGCCACCGAGATCCTGGACGGTGAAGAAGGTGGGGGGCGGCGGCGCGCCGTTGTCGCGCGTCACCGCGACGGAGACCGAGGGGGGGCTGCTGCCGATCCGATCGGAGGCGATCGCCGTCAGCGCGTTCAACCCCTCCGTGATCGGGACGGTGCCGAAGCCCCAGGATCCGGTCGGGTCGGCCACCGCCCGGCCCACGATCGAGGTGTTGTCGTAGAGGGTGACGTTGACACCCGGCTCGGCGCTGCCGGCGACCGCGATCGCCGCGGCGGCCGTCAGTGTGCCGCCTGCCGGGCTGGTGATCACGGGCGGCGACGGCGGCGCGGCGGCGACGGCGACGGTGACCTCCTGCCGGGTCGCCTTGCCGACGTTGTCGACCGCCACGACGCCGAGGACATGCGGCCCGTCCCCCGCGGTGCGCACGTCCCAGTCGAACGAGAAGGTGTTGGTGGTGTCGGTGGCCAGCAGACGGCCGTCGACGTAGAACTCGACCCGCGCCACGCCGCTCGCGTCGCTGGCGCTGGCGACGACGGTCAGCGGCCGGCTCAGGACGGCGCCCGGGGATGGGTTGTTCACGGCCAGCGTCGGGCCGGCGGTGTCGAGGCGCACCTGCGTGCTGGTGACCGCCGTGTTGCCGGTCGCCGCCTGGAACTCGGCGTAGATCGTCTTGAGGCCGTCGGGGGATGAGAGCACGAACGGCCGGGCGGGAGTGAGCGGCTGGAACGGCACGCCGGCGAAGGTCGCGTCCTCGCTCAGGCGGACCGCCACCGCCGTCGGAGCGCGCAGCAGGAAGGAGATCGCCGGCTGCGAGGCGACGCCGCCGCCGAAGGGGGTCAGCGACAGCCCGAAGAGCGGGATCGCCCCCGCGACCGGCGTGTAGGCGATCCGGTCGCTGACCTGGTTGCCGAGGCCGTCCGGGTTGAACAGGCCGCCGCCGGCACGGTCGTCGCTCGCGTCGAGCGGCCCGCTCGGGTGACCCCACCAGACGCCGGAGGCCGGCGTCGAGACGGCGGGGTCGAGGCTCCGGGCGCCGTAGGAGGCGTTGCCGCTGATGACCGACGACTCGACGCTGACCCGGGCCCCCTCATCGACTTGAAGCCCGACCTGGTTGCCGGTCAGGATCAGATTGCGCAGCGGCGAGGTGGTCCCCGAGGCCGCCTCGAGGCCGACGCCGCCGCTCTGGCTCACCTCGAAGCCCCCCAGCGGGATCTGCGTGGAGCGCAGGAGGAAGGCCGACCCGGGACCGGCGCCGCCATAGAGGACCTGGAGCCCGTCGAGCTGCGTCATCGCCGCCGGCGAGGAGCGCTCCAGCCGCAGCCCCCGCCAGTCGCCCGGCAGCGGCAGCGCCGGCGTCGACAGGGCCGCCCCGCCGCGCGCGTCGTCGCCGAGGCTGGTGCAGACCGCCTGCCCTTGAACGATCACGCCGTCGAGAACGACCAGCTCGCCGCCCGGTCCGAACTTGATCACGACACCGTCGCCGATCGAGAGCTCGCCGGCGCGCGCCGGTGCCGCCGGTCCGGGGAGCAGGGCGAGAGCGGCGGCCAGCATCAGGGCCACGGCCACGAAGCGGGCCGCGGACGGCGGCGCCGCGCCGCGGGGGCGCCGCGCTTGCGATCCGGGCGCTTTCGGCGCTGGCGTCAGCCGCGGACGGCTCATGGCAGCGTCCTCTTGCCGGTCGCCGACTGGCCGATCGCCAGGGCATCCTTCATGTCGTCCGTCAGATCCCAGGTGACGTCGGCGCAGACGCCGCAGGCCGGCACCGCCAGGAGCCCGACGACGAAGTCGCGCACCGCGTCGGCGTCGGCCAGGGTGACGCCCCCGTCGGCGTCGGCATCTCCCAGCCGGCCGTCGCATGCCGTCGCCGGCGCAGAGCGGCAGGGAAGCGGCACGACGACTTCGCTCAAGGCGGTGTCGGCCGGCACGATCCGGGCGTGAACGGTCACGAACCCATCGGGTCCGCCCAGGGCCCGCGCCGAGATCTCCTCGCCCCCGCCCCCCAGGAGATCGAGCGACTCGCCGCTCACCGCGTCGTACAGGTTGTTCAGGTTGAAGAGGGCCAGCGTCGTCGGGGTGCTCGGGTCGTTGTCGTCGTCGATGGCGTCGCCCACGAAGCCGCTCAGGGGCGAGGAGGCCCCGCTCACCTTCACCAGGACCAGCGCTCCGGCCGTCGGGGCGTCCGGCGTGGCGCGGGTGATCGACAGCTTCGCCAGGTCGTTGCCGAAGGCGACCAGGTTCGGGTCGCCGACCGCCGCGGCGCGCGCCCGCGTCGTCTTCTTCTCCGTCCGGATCCGCAGCGGCGGCACGGGGGAGGTCGTCGTCTGGGCGCTGAAGAGCGAGGTCGTGACCGTCTGCACGCAGTATTCGGTGTCGGGAGCGAGCCCCGCCGCCCGCACCACCATCACCCCCTTCTGCTGCGCCGCCGTGACGATCGACGCGTCGCCGCTCACGGTCGGGAACGGTGTGATCTCGGCGGCGAAGATCTCGTTGAGGCAGTCGGGGGCCTCGAAGAGCCGCAGCGAGGCGGTCGCCGGCTCGCCCGCCAGCCAGACCACCTGGAACGAGCGCGGCGTCACGTCGGTGGCGGTGATGAAGCGGACCACTGGAGATGCGGCGTGGGCCGGCGCGAACGCCGTCGGCAGCGCCGCCAGAAACGCGGCGAGGCGCAGCAGGAGCGCACGGAGAGGCGGCGCGTTGCGTGACCTGTCCAGCATGACGCTCGGGCCGGACCGTCTCGTCATGGGGCCACCTGCACGATCACCGGCTGGTTGGTCGCGGCGATGTCGGTGAGGTCGGTCGCGGCGAGGGTCAAGGGGGTCAGCCCGATCCCGGTCGAGCCGCCCGGCGGGCCGGTCACCTGGAACGTCACGCGGGCCAGGCTGATGACGCCCGTCGGGGCGTCGAGGTCGGCGACCTGATAGGCGGCGATCACCGTCGCGGGGTTGGCGAACGACGCCGGGTCGGCCGCCGGGGCCGCCGCGAAGGCGGCGCTCAGGCCGCCTCTCACGCCGGTGATCCGCATGCCGTCGCCGTGGAAGATCCTCAGGGCGTAGGCCCCGAGGGCCCGCGCGCCGACGTCGATCACGATCTCCCCCTCGATCGTCGATCCGGAGGCCACCTCACCGCACGGCAGAAGGAGACGCAGAGTCCCCGGCGGCTGGACCGAGACGTTCAGCACGGCGGTGAAGCCGCTGAACGATGCCGACACCGACGCCTCGCCCGCCTGCAGGCCGCGCACCAGGCCGGGCGACACCACCTCGACCCGCGCCGCGTCGAGGCTGGCCCAGGCCGCCGTCGCCGTCACCTCCTGCGACGTGCCGTTCGACAGCCGGGCGAAGAGACGCGCCTGGTAACAGTCGCCGGCGGGGAGACTGATTCCGGCCACACTCAGATCCAGGCCCACGACCTCGCCGCCCGGGACGACACCGTAGCCGCTCAGAGTCACCGTCGCCAGTCCACCGTCGGTCACGATCTCGACCGCGCCGGTCGCGGGGCCGGAGGAGGTCGGCGCGAACGTCACGTCGAACGTCGTCAGGCCGCCCGGCGGCAGGGGGCTGCTGCCGAGGGCGCCGACCGAGAAGGCGGAGCTGGAGGCGATCGACAGGGCCACGGAGAGGACGTTCAAGTCGACCGAGCCCGTGTTGCGCAGCGTCACGCTCCGGGCGGCGCTCGCCCCGAGGTTGACATTGCCGAAGTCGAGCGCCGTCGGCGTCACCGAGAGCGACCCGACCACACCGTTGCCGGCCAGCGGCACGCTGCGCACCCCCGCGGTGGCGCTGCCGACGACGAGCGCCCCGGTCACCGGCCCGGCGGCCGACGGGCTGAACCCGACGTTGATCACCTGCTCCCCGCCGGGGGCCAGGGCGATCGGGAGGGCAGGGGGGGTGACGATCGCGAAGGCCGGGTCACCGGCCGGCGCCAGGGCCAGGGAGTCGATTGTCAACCCGGCGCTGCCGGTATTGCGCAGGGTCACTTGCAGGAGCGCCTGGCGGCCGACCCGCACGTCGCCGAAGTCGAGCGCCGCCGGCGTCACCGAGAGCGCCGGGGCGACGCCGGTCCCCGACAGGGGCACGCTGCGAGAGGCGGCGTTGGTGCTGTTGATGACCAGCGTGGCGCTCGCGGCCCCGATGCTCGAGGGGGTGTACGAGAGGGCGATCGTCGTCGAGTCGCCCGGGGCCACGTCGCTGCTCGCGGGCGGACCGGCCGAGAAGTCGGCGCTCGATCCGGAGGCGAAGGTCGCGGCCAGCAGATGCAGCGTCGCGTTCCCGGTGTTCTTGACGGTGAGCGTGCGTGTCTCGGTGGCGCTCTCCGGGACATCGCCGAAGTCGATCGACTCCGGCGACGGGAGCACGACCGGCGCCCGCGCGTCGCCGCTGACGAGGACGACGAAGACCCCCTCGTC
>DASTNM010000214.1:0-2076 GCA_035762745.1 Candidatus Polarisedimenticolia bacterium | reverse complement strand
GGCGCCGGACGAGGTGCGCGAGCTTGTGCTCTACGCCGACACGCTCACGTAGCTTCGCCCGGCCACGAGGCGTAGCGATGTGCTTGCGCAACCGATGCTGCAGTCGCTCGTTCTCGGCGATGGCGACGGTGCGTCCATTCCCGGCCGTGGCCGCAGTGCACTTCGCGCGCAGCTGGCAGTGGTCGCAGGCCTCGGGGTCGAATTCGACCACTGACCCGAACTCGATGTGCTCCGTCTCACCGGCAGGGCAGGTGATGGTGAGGTCGCGCAGGTTGAGCTTGAAGTCGCCCTTGGCGAAGGACTTTCCGTTTCGCGCCACCCACGGCTTGCAGACGACCTGGCCGCCAGTGCCCAGCACCTCATCCACCAGCGAGCTCGCGATGTAGCCGCGGTCGATGTTCAGCTCGGCGATGCCGCGGCCCATCTGCTCGATGTCCCGCCGCAGCTCCGGCGCGGCCTCCTCCTCTGGCCGGTTGGCCGGCGTGATCGCGCCGGCCAGGATGAGGTCCGAGTCGAGGTCGGTGGCGATGTGGCGCTTGTAGCCGTTGAACCGCTTCGACTTGCTCTTGCGCCCGTGGCGCATCTCCCGGTCCTCGACCGAGACGCGACGGTCCGGCGCCACGCCCTCGCGGATCTTCACGCCGCCTCCGCCGGGGTCCGGCTCGAGGTCCTGGCTCATCAGCTGCGCGAGCGTCTCGATCTCGTCTTTGAGCGGCGGCTTCGTCAGCTCCTCCTTGAGCCGCAGCGAAATCCAGTCCTTGAGGTTGTCGAGTTCGACCGCCAGCGACTTCACCGCCGACGCCTTCTGCGCCGGGTCGCTCCAGTCGAGGTCGAGCGCCTTCTTCACGCTCGACTCGGCGAGCAAGGGGGCCCGCGCCTCGCGACACACCCGCTCCACCGGCCACTCGAGGAGACTGGCGGCGCACTCGACCACCTTGCGGCCCGCGTGGGCGAGCAGGTTGATGGTGTCTTCGACGCGGCCCGCGCCTTCGAGCGGGCTGGAGTCGATCGCCACCCGCAGCGTCTTCGGCAGCTTCTTCCAGTCGAACTCACTGGTGGTCCGCGCCAGCTCGATGGTGCGCTCCAGGAGCCGCCGATCCATGTCGGTCGCGATGAGCCGCTCGCGGAACGCCTGCAGTGCACCCTGGGAGAAGGCCGGCTTCGTCTTGCCGAGCCGCCCCAGCACCATCTGCCAGCGCGCGTCGAAGACCGACGCCTCGACCGCGTCGAAGTCCGACATCCCGAGGTACCCCTGCAGCACCAGCGCCATCGCGAGCAGCGCAGGCGGCACCGGCTCCTTGCCTGCGCCGGTGTCCCGGTACATCGACTCCAACTCCGCCTGGAACGCGTCGTCGAAGATCTCGTCCCGGTGCCGGCGCAGGAAGGCGAACAGCTTCCGCCTCTTCTCCAGCCGCTTCAGGATGAACTGCTCCTGCATCGTCACCGTCGCGCTCGGCCGCCACCGCTCCATCGCCACCTCCGTGCGAGCTGAGGCTCGCTCGAGTTCGAGAGGATCATGGCCCGATGGGCCCTGTCGATCCCTGGCGTGTAAGCGATCGGAATCATGGGGACTTCAAGCTGATCGGTGCTCTAGGCGATCTCGAGCCACTCGAACCAGACCGGGTGGCTGGCCTTGTACCAGGCCAGCACCTGGCGGATGTGCTGCTGCTTCTCCGGCGGCAGCACCCGCTCGTCGACCCGATCGAAGTGGACCCGGATGCGCTCGCCGTCGTGCTCCAGCGCCTGGGAGAGCATGGTCTGGAGCTCGTTGCGGATGCGCCCGGAGTCGGAGATCTTCACGGCCCGCCGGGTGTGGTCCACGCCGGAGAGGAAGCGGACCAGGAGCGGGCTGAAGACGTGGCGCGCCTCGGCGAGCGGCTCCATGAACCGGAAGGTGAAGTGGATGAGCGAGGAGGCGTCGCGCGTGGCGAGCCGGGTGGTGACCCGGTAGACCCCGTCGCGCAGCTTGGTCACGCCCTGCGCGCCGGTGTACGGGTCGTCGCACATGTAGCCGAGGCAGGAGAGGACGCTCCACGCCTTCTCCGGCAGGAAGTCGTCGGCCCGCAGCACCCGCTT
>DASTNM010000213.1:0-2452 GCA_035762745.1 Candidatus Polarisedimenticolia bacterium | reverse complement strand
GAACTGCCCGCGGGGGGTTTTCTTTTCGGGCGCCGGTTCAGCAGGGGCGGGAGATCAACCGGTCGAGAAGATCCCAGAAACCGGGGAACGACTTGGCGACACAACCGGGATCGCGGATGACCACCCCGGGGAGAGCGAGCCCGGCGACGGCGAAGGCCATCGCCATGCGGTGGTCGCCGTAGGTCTCGATCGCCGCTCCCCTCAGGGGACGAGGGACGATCCTCAGTCCGTCGGCCTGCGGCTCAGCCTCGCCACCGAGGCGGCGGATCTCGGTGACGAGGGCGGCGATCCGGTCGGTCTCCTTGATCCTCAGATGGGGAACACCGCGGACGGTCGTCGGGCCGCCGGCGAAGAGCGCGACCACGGCCAGCGTCGGCACGATGTCGGGCATCATGCCGCAGTCGGCCTCGATCCCCGCGAGATTCCCGGGCCCTTCCACGGCGATGACGCCCTGCCCCTTCGTGATTCGGCAGCCCATAAGGCGCAGGAGATCGAGGAAGCCGGCGTCTCCCTGCGCCGAGTCGGGGTCGAGACCGGAGACCTCGACCCGCCCGCCGGTAACCGCCGCCGCCGCGAAAAAGTAGGAGGCGGAGGAGTAGTCCCCCTCGATCGCGATATCGCGCGGCTCGTAGACGCCGCCCGGGCGGACGGTGTAGCGGCGCGCCCGCGGGGCGGGCGGCTCCTGCTCGACCGCGACGCCGAAGCGCGACATCACGCCAATCGTCAGGTCGACGTAAGGGCGCGACACGAGCCCCCCCTCGATCTCGATCATCACACCCGCCGGCGCCGCCGGCGCCGCCAGCAGGATTGCCGAGAGATACTGGCTGCTCCGCGAGCCGCCGAGCCGGGCGCTCCCCCCCAAAAGCCCGCCTCCGACCCGCACCGGAGGGCAGCCGTTTTGGGGGAGCGACTCGGCCGACCCTCCCAGCGCCCGCAGGGCCAGGAGCAGATCCTCGATCGGCCGCTCCCGCATCCGGGGGTCGCCGTCGATCACGTAGCGACCCCGGCCGAGCGCCAGAACAGCGGTCAGGAAGCGCATCGCCGTCCCGGCATTGCCGACCGTCAGGGTCGCGGCGCTCGCCGGAATCTCCCCGCCCCGCCCTTCGACCTCCACCGCCTGCTCATCCCCCGAGACGGTGACCCGGGCCCGGATGCCGACGGCGTTGAGCGCCGCGATCAGGTGGTTGGAGTCGTCCGCCAGCAGCGGGTTCCTGAGGCGCGAGCGACCCCGCGCCAGGGCCGCCGCGATGAGCGCCCTCTGCGTGACGCTCTTCGACGGCGGCGCGAGGACGCCCCCTCCGAGCCTCCGGGTGACGGGAATTTCACGCTCGCTGCTCGGCATACCGTTCTCCGCCGCCGATCGTACACGAGACCGGGAGCCTGAAGGCCCCCCGTTTGAGGCACCCCGCGGGACAGCCCGCCTTGACGCGCGGCGCGCCGTTTCCTATCTTGTGGCTGCCGGCCCTTTGTCTCGGCGCGGGCATCGAGGTCGCCCCGTGATTCTCGTCAGGCAGAATTTCCTGACCACCGCCCTGGTCGTTTTTGTGGCGGCATTCGTCCTCGGGATCGGGAACATCATGACCGGGTCCGTGCCGGCGTCGCGATCCGCGGGGCCCGATTCCTATGGCACCGGCCTGCGCAGCGGCGAGGATGGCGGCTTCTCCATCACCCTGGCCAGCCCGCGCGACCCGTATCTCGTCGGCCGGCAGGCGATCGTCATCGATCCGACCCTGCCTCCCGGAGATGCCATCGCCCAGGTCGACTTCTTCATCGACGGCAAGCTGGTCGACACCGATCACAGACCGCCGTACGCCTGGCAGTCGGACTTCGGCCAGCAGATCAGGCGTCACACCATCATCGTCAGGGCCCTGACACGTGGCGGACGGAGGGCCCGCGTTTCATTCGTCTCGCGCTCGGGCGATCTGTCGGAGAGCGCCGCGGCGCCGGTCGTCATCGTCCCGGCGGTGGTGCGCGACGCGGACGACCGGCTGGTGAACGACCTCTCGGTCAGCGACTTCACGCTCCTCGAGGACGGCGCGCGCCAGGGCATCGTCCACTTCGACACCGATCCGGGCCCGGCCTCGATCGCCCTGGCGCTCTATGCCGCCCCGGGCAGCGACGAGGCCGCGGCCGCGGCACTGCGTCGCGGGGCGGCGGCCTTCGCCGAGCCTCTCCCCGCCTACCACGCACTCGGCCTGCTGCGGCCAGGGGCGCCCGGCGCGGCGCTGACGCTCGATCTCTCCTACGATCGCGGCGCCCTCGCCAACGGCTTCGGTCCAACGCCCCCCGCGGGTGGCACAGGAGGCGCGAGTCGGGAGGCGGTCGAGCGCTGGCTGGCCACGGCGCTGCCCGCCGCGGCGGCGGTTCTCAAGGAGCGTCCGGGGGACCGGGTGATCCTCGTGCTGCTCGCGGCGGGGCCGCCACCACCGGCGCCGGAGGCGGCGACGGACGC
>DASTNM010000212.1:0-3476 GCA_035762745.1 Candidatus Polarisedimenticolia bacterium | reverse complement strand
GCAGCAGGACCATCGGCCGTGACACCGTGATCGGCAGGGGGTCGAGCAGCGGTGCATCGGACGGGACGCCCGGAGCGGTCGGACCGGTCATGGAACGCCTCCCGGAGGGTGGGTGGTCGAGACGCGGCGCTACGGGCTCAGTCGGGGAAGACCGGCAGTTTCTCCATGCCGAACTCGGCCGCTTCCTTCAGGACCAGGCGATCGAGCTCGCGCACCGTCGTCTCCGGCAGGCGGAAGCGCTCCTTCGCGAGCAGCTCGCGCACGATCCCCTGGGCGCGCTCGTAGTCCGTGGGACCGCCGCCGCCGGGGATCGCCGAGGAGCGGTCGACGACCTTTCCCGGCAGGGTCCCCTCTTCACGGAACAGCTTGATCGTCGTCGGATGGCCGAGGAAGTGGCCTTTCTCGATCGCCTCCGGCAGGAGATCGAGCGCCATCTTCTCGTGCCGGTGTCGGATGCCGTCGATCAAGCGGTAGGCCATGCCGCAGATCTCGTTGTCGATCACCAGTTTCTCGAGGCTCTGGCAGGTGATGTAGTCGAGGATGCCGACTCCCGAGACGATGTTGACGCCCGCGAGCGCCGCCAGGACCACGCCGATGCCGCTCTCGTACCCCGCCTGGGCGTCGACCCGCTTCGAGTCCGACAACCCCATGTAGGAGTGGATCGGGAAGCCGAAGCTCTTGCCGATCTGGGCGTAGGCGCAGTCGATGAGGTAGGTCTCGATCGATCCGAACGGCGTCTGTCCGCCGCGCATGTCCATCAGGCAGGGAGCGCCGCCGTACACCACCGGGGCCCCCGGTTTCACCGCCTGGGCCAGGGCGATCCCGGCCAGGTTCTCGGCGGTGTGCACCACGAGCGTCCCGGACAGAGTGACCGGCCCGGTGGCGCCGGTCAGCGGCACCGAGATGATCTCGGACGGGATGCCGTGCCTGGCCGCCTCGATGATGCTGTGCGACGTCAGGACGCTCCAGCGCAGAGGCGACGACGGGCAGGCGTCGAAGATCGCCAGCGGCTTCTCGGCCAGGTTCTTCGAGGAGCCGCGCACCGCCTTCAGGATCTCCAGCATCGCCGGGAACGACTCCTCGCGGAACAGCCCCGTGATCACCGGCTTGTCGCAGGTCTGCACCGCCATGTAGAGCCGGTAGTAGTCGCCCGCTTCGATCGGCACGTCGTTGGGGACGAGCGACGTGGAGTTGGCGCGGATGTGCGGCAGGTGGTGCACCAGCCGTGACAGCCGGATGTAGTCGGCCGAGCTCGAAGCCCTCGTGGTCCCGTCGGTCAGAAGCACCTTGATCGCCGCCGAGCCCGGATCGTAGGTGACGTTCTGCCCTCCGACCTCGATCGATTTGTCTCCGCTGACGTTCCACAAAGCGAAAGACTTGGGGGCCGAGGCGATCGCCTTCTCCACGAAGTCGCGGCTCAGCCAGACCCGCTCCTTGGCGCGGTCGATCTTCTGGCCGTGGTCGGCCAGGATGGCCAGCGCCTGCGGGTTCTCGAACTGCAGCCCGAGGGTGGCGTTCACCTCGAACGCCTCGTCGATGATCCGGTCGATGAACTCCCGCGACAGGACCTCGACCTTGGGACGGAACGTCGACAGCAGGCTCATGAGCACTGCTCCCCGCGAGCGTTGTCGGCCAGACGATCCTTAAGGGCCGCGTGCATGCCGGCGATGAACTCCGGGGTGGTGCCGCAGCATCCCCCGATGAGGTTGACGCCGAGCGCGGCGATCCGCACGACGTCGGCCACGAACTCCTGGACCGTCTGCTTGTAGACCATCACCTGGTTCTCGAGCATCGGCATGCCCCGGTTCGGCTGCACGATCACCGGCAGGTCGGTGCTGTCCCGGATGAGCCGGGCCAGCTCGAGAAAGACGGGGGTGCCGTGGGTGCAGTTGCTGCCGACGATGTCGGCCCCGTTGTCCTTGAGGGCCTTGAGACAGTCCGGCACCCGCTCGCCCATCAGGGTGAAGAAGCCGCGCGGGTTTTTGTCGAAGGTCATGCAGACCGAGACCGGCAGATCGCAGACCCGGCGCGCGGCGCGCAGGGCGCACAGCGCTTCCTGGAGCGAATACATCGTCTCGATCGAGATGAAGTCGACCCCGCCGTCGACCAGCCCCCGGATCTGCGCCTCGAAGTTGGCCTGGAACTCCTCCGGAGTGTACTCCCCCATCGGCTGCATGAACTTGCCGATCGGCCCGACGTCGCCGGCGACGAAGCGTCCCTCCGGGCAGATCGAGCGCAGCGCCTTCGCGGCCAGGTAGTTCGCCTCGTGCGTACGTTCTTGGAGGTCGCGCTCGGAGAGCTTGATCGGCGTGCCGCCGAAGGTGTTGGTCTGGACGACGTCGGAGCCGGCGTCGTAATACCCCTTGTAGATGGCGTTCACCACCTCCGGCCTCTCCCAGTTCCAGGGCTCGGGCGACTCGCCGTCCAGGAGCCCGGCGGCGAACAGCATCGTCCCCATCCCTCCGTCGTAGAGGACCAGCCGGCGGCGAACGAGATCCCGGATGTCGGACTTCATGATCTCTCCCTGTCCCGCTTCCTGAAACAGCCTGCGCAGCGCGGAGTGCCTTATCCTACCCGCCGCCGCGCGGTCGGTCAATCGTGCGCCGCGGCGCCGGCGCCGGCTGCGGACTCCATCCCCTCCGGCTCGGTCGCCGCCAGGACGAACGAGGCGCCGATGATCAGCGCCGCCCCCGCCCACTGCGGCGGCGTGAGCCGCTCTCCGAGCAGGAGTCTCGCCAGCATCAGCGTCCCGAGAGGCTCGAAGGTGCTCAGGATCGAGGCGGTCTGCGCCCCGACCCGCTTCAGGCCGACGACGAACAGGACAAAGCCGAAGACCGTGGCGGTCAGGACCATCCCGAGGATCGCGCCCCAGGCCGCGGGCGTGGCCGGGACATGGTAGCCGCCCAGCAGGAGAGTCGCGAGGTCGAAGGCGACCGCGGCCCCGGAAATGATCAACGCCCCCGACAGGGCGCTCGGCAGACCGGGGGTGATCCGGTGCAGGCGCAGGAGAAAAAGCGCGTACCAGAAGCCGGCCAGGACCGCCAGGGCCACGCCGAGGGAGTCGGTCGCGCCGGCGATCGGCCCGGCGCACAGCCAGGTCCCCGAAAGCGCCAGGACGATCGCCCCTCCCTGCGTCCCCGTCGGACGCCGGCCGGTCGTCACCCAGAGAATCAACGCCAGGAAGGCGGGGCAGGTGTAGAGCAGCACCTCGCTCAGGCTGGCGGAGATCCGTTGCAGCGCGGCGAAGAAGATCACCGACTGCCCCGCGAACCCGAAAAGGCCCCAGGCGAAGAGGGCGCGTGCGCGCGGCGCCGCGAGACCCTTGACGCTGCGCCGCAGGTCGGCCCGCAGCAGGACCCAGCCCCAGTAGATCAGCGCCCCGAGGGTGAAACGGGTGGAGAGAATCGACAGGAGCGGGACGTCCTCCGCCAGCGCCTTCTTGCCGAGGATGCCGAGGCAGGAATAGCAGAACGCCG
>DASTNM010000211.1:0-7979 GCA_035762745.1 Candidatus Polarisedimenticolia bacterium | reverse complement strand
GTCGGGCGAGCCGTGCAGCACCGAGTAGAGCGCCACCGTCCAGACCTTGTCGGGGTCGCCATTGAGCGTCAGCCCGGCGAGCACCAGGTCGGCGTGGGCCTTGGAGGCGGCCATCTCCAGGATCGCGGGCGGCAGGATCGTCCCGGCGCGGACGTCGGCCGGGTCGCTGATCATCCAGCCGATGATGGCGCCGCGCATCTCCTGCAGGACGTCGGGGGCGCGGACCAGGTTGAGCGTCTTGAGCCCTTTGCCGATCTCCTCGAGGAGCGTCTTGTCCTCGTCGCTCCAGACCGCCCGGCCCCACTCGTCGAGGCGGAAGGTGCCGGCGTACAGAAGAGTCGGGCGCAGACGGACGTCGAGCGTGTTCACCTGGCCGGCCTGCAGGCGGATGCGCTCGCTCCAGGTCCCCGCCTCGGGCTTGCTGACGACGACCTCGCGCTCGCCGCCGCAGACCGCGGCGACGACGAGGGGGGTCGTCCCCTTCTTCTCGCCGTCGACGAAGACGTCGGCGCCGGAGGGGGTCGAGGTGAGGCGCAGGTCGGTGCGCGCCTCCTGCAGGATCACCGGCGAGTACTTGAGCGGCACGTTCTGCTCCGGGTCGAGCGTCACCTTGAGCGCCAGCGTCTGCGACTGGAAGCACTCGCGCTCGAAGGTCACCCGGTGGTCCCCCGGGGCGACCAGCGGCACGAGGAAGGGGGCCGCGGCGTTCTTCGGGTCGAAGCCGAACTGGGCCGCCAGCCCCTCGACGTCCGGGGTGGCGGGGCCGCGCGTCGTGCCGACCGGCGCCCCGTCGAGGGTGATCGACACGCCGGCGGGGACGGTGATGAACTGCAGCGCGCGCCGGTTCGCCTTCAGATGGACGACCCTCTTGATCTCCGTGCCGGCGCTGATCGCCAGGGTCTCGACGAACGGATCGAAGCCGTCCATCTCGATGCGCAGCGGATGGCTGCCGGCCAGAAGCGCCAGGCCGCCGGCGGAGGGCAGGTCGACCGCCGCGCCGTCGATCGTCACGCGCGCCTTCGGCGGATCGATCTGAAGGGTCAGGATCCCGGCGATCCGGGCGCGCACCCGGTCGAAGAGATCGACCACCTTGGGCGAGAGGGTCTGACGATCGATGCTGTAGCCCGGGTCGAGGCGCACGAGCGCCGAGAAGTCGGCCTCCGCCGCCTTGAGGTTGCCGAGGTTGAAATAGGCGCGCGCCCGCATGTCGTAGGCGGCGCCCAGAACGTCGAGCTCCTCCTGGGCCAGATCGCCCGGCCTGACGGAGCGGCGCGGCTCGATGATCGCCCCCAGCTCGCGGATGGCGCCGGCGAAGTCGAGATTGTCGATCCGCTCGCGCGCCCGGTCGTACGCCGCCCGCATGGCGCGCAGGCCGGCGGTCAGATCCTCCTCCTGCTGGGCGAGGGCGGGCGACGGCGCGAGGCCCGACGGCGCGGCGACACAGACGCCCAGAGCGAGCGCCGCGGCGAGGAGCGCCGGACGGCGGCTCATCGGTACCTCACCACCTGGCCGGTCTTGCGACCGCTCAGGTAGACGCGCCCGACGGCGTCGACCGCCACCGAGGACGGCTCGCCGAGGCGCGCCTGGACCTGCCGGTCGGGGCGCAGGATGGTGATCCTCTTCCCCGCCGGATCGGTGATCGTCACCCAGCCGGTGCGGCCGTCGAGCAGGTAGAGATCGCCGAGCGCGTCGACCGCCAGGGCAATCGCCTCTTGAAGTCCGAGCGGCGCCAGGTCGATGCGCCGCGTCTGCCGGGCCTGGTGCAGCTCGAGCACCATCTTCCCCCGCCCGTCGAGGACATAGACGCCGCCGTCCTCGTTCATCGCCACGTCGACGAAGCGGCCGGCATTGTTGGGGGCGGCCGGGCGGACGTTGCCGACCAGCCGGCGGCCGCGGTCGAAGATCAGGAGGAGGTCGTCGGAGGTGTCGAGCAGGTAGACCCGGCCGGACGGGTCGATGGCGATCGGCCCGAAATCGCGCACCGGCCTCCCTTCGAGCCCCGGCAGGGCGGCGCCGCTCCAGTTGCGGGCGTTGAGGGCGATCTGTCCGCGACCGGAGATGTAGACCGCCAGCCCCTCCCCGACCGCGACGTAGTCGGGATTGGGGTTGGCGATCTTCTCCTGCACCTTCCCCCTGGCGTCCAGCCGGAAGACGCCGGGCGACTTCGGCGAGGCGACCACCGCGAGCCCCTGCGCGTCGATGGCGAGGTCGCCGGCGCCGCGGATCGTCTGGTTCTCATCCCCCTTCGGGGCGGTTTGCGGGCCGTAGGTCTCGTCGAAGGCGTAGAGCCCGGCCACCTCGGTGCCCGCCGGCCCGGCGCGCGGCGCCAGCGGCGGGGCCAGGCGCAGCCGGTGCACGAGGGTGATGCGGTCGAGGGCGCGCGACGCGAAGCGCGACTCGGGGTAGCGGACCCGGAGCTGCTGCAGCGCCAGCATCGCCTCGGCGGGGTCGTCGAGCCGCGACAGGGCCACGCCGAAGCGGTAGAGCGATTCGGTCGCCAGCGGACTTCCCGGGTTCTCGTCGAGCAGGCGCGCGAAGAAGTCGGCGGCGCGCGCCGGGCGGGCCCGCAGCGACTCGCACATCCCCGATCCGAAGTAGGCGTCGTCGGCCGCGTCGCTGTCCGGGTAGACCTGGGCGGCGGTGGCGAAGCGGGTGCAGGCCTCGTCCAGGTCGGCCTTGGGGTTGGCCGGCTCGATGGCCAGGTAGCCCAGGCGCACCAGGGCGCGGGAGGCTTCGCGCGACGAGCGGTACTTCTGCGTCACAGCCAGGAACAGATCACCGGCCTGCTTGATCGCCTCGGGGGCCGCCGACCCGACCTGGTCCCAGGTGGTGACCGGATAGATCATCTCGGCGACTCTCATGGCGGCGGGTGCGGCGAAGGGACTGTCGGGGAACTCCTGGAAGACGGTGCGCAGCGCCTTCGAGCCTTCCTCCCGCCTCCCCTGGCGGATCGCCTCCAGCCCCTTGAAATAGGTCCGCTCGTCGAGCGGCCGGTCGTCCTGCGGGGTCGCGGCGGCCGCCGGGGCCGGCGCGGCGCCCGGCTGCGGCGTGGCCGCCGGCTTCGTCTCGGGGGACGGTTTCGCGTCGGCGGCCGGGGCGCTCCCCGTCGCCGCCCGGAGCGGCGCGCCGCCCAGGAGCCCCGCCGCGAGCGCGGCGGTCAGGGCGACGCGGCGCGCCAGGCGGCTCAAAACTTCACCGTCACGAGGGAGTTCTTGCCGCCGGCGATGGAGGTGTTGACCTCCTGGGCGGCGCCGTTCGGGACGAAGACCACCTTGACGCGGTGGCCGCCGGAGGCGATCGGCAGCTCGAAGATCGGCGTGGCGTCGACGTAGACCCCGTCGACGTAGACCTTGCAGTTGCTCGGCTGGGCCTGCACCGTCAGCGTCCCGAGCAGCGGCAGGTTCACCAGAGGCGAGACCTCGCGGCCGCCGGGCACCTGCACCTGGAGGGTCTCCCGGACGAACAGCTTGTCGTTGCGCAGCGTCAGGGCGTACTTTCCCTCGGTCAGGCCGATCGACTGGCCCGCCTTGCCGAGGAGCCTGTCGCCCGCGTAGATGTCGACGTCGTACTCCTTCGGCTTCTTGATCAGCATGGTGCCGGACGGGATCGGCTCGAGAGGGATCTTCTTGAGCGCCTGCACCATGGCGTCGAAGTCGTCGTCGGAGTCGAAGTGGCGCGACCAGGCCCTGTACCCGTCGTGCTGCAGGGCGATCGTCCGCTCCTCGCAGCCGTCGAGCGTCACCACCGCGGGGGTCACCTTGCCGCTGTCCTTGCCGTTCAGGACGATGCGCGCCCCCGGCGGCTCGGAGACCAGCATGACGTCCTCGCGCCGCGGACGCAGCTCGAGAACCAGGGAGCCTTTGTAGGACGCCAGGTCGGCGGCGGTCATCTCGGCCACCGCCTGGCGGCAGCCGGCCTGCGCGACGATGTCGTGCGGATGCGGATCGCTCAGCGACAGGACGACGCGCGGCTCGGCCAGCGGCGTGCGATCGAGAGAGACGGCTCCCCCGTGGGGGATCGTTTCGACCTCGATCGACACCTGCCCCGCCACCACTCCGCCCCCGGCCGCGCCGCCCGCCGTCGCTTCCGGCGGTGCGGGAGCCGACCCGCCGAGGGCCGCCGAGGAGAGGTTGCCCGGCCCGGGACTCGACGCCACCCCACCCCGGCCGGCCGAGGCCGCCGGCTCGTGGCGGTTGGCCCAGCGCGGGAAGATCACCAGGCAAAGCACCGCGGTCAGAAGGACCGCCGCGATCTTCCCCGGATGGTGCGCCATGAGAGTCGGCCTCGCCGGCCCCTGGGCCGTCACCGGCATGCCGTCACGCGCACCGGGTCTGCGGGCCTCGAGCGCTTCGGCGTGTCCGCGGCGGCGCCCCTGGCGCGGCGCCCGGTCGTCACGGCCGCCGGCCCGTCGCGTCGTCCCCGGTCGCGGCTCCCCGGCCTGCCCGGCGGCCCGGGCGATGCCGGGGAAGGGACCGGAGAGGGTGCCGGGCGGCAGGCCCGCGAAGGCCTTGCCGAGATCGGCCACGAGGTCGGCGCCGAGCGCGTAGCGCTCCTCGGGGTCCTTCGCCAGCAACCTCTCGAGGATGGCGTTCACCTCGGGCGGCAGCGCCGGGTTGTGGGCGGCGGGCGGACGCGGATCCTCGTACAGGACGCGGTAGATGATCGTCGAGATCGAGTCGCCGGCGAACGGCCGCACGCCCGTGAGCAGCTCGTAGAGCACGACGCCGAGCGAGAAGAGATCGCTGCGGCCGTCGAGATCGCGTCCCTGGATCTGCTCGGGCGACATGTAGCTCGGCGTTCCGAGCAGGACCCCCGCCTGCGTCAGGTTGGCGCTCGGGTTCTTGGCCAGCCCGAAGTCGGTCACCTTGAGCACGCCCCCCTTGAGGACCATCAGGTTGGCCGGCTTGATGTCGCGGTGGATCACATGGTTCTGGTGCGCGTAGTCGAGGGCGGCGGCGGCCTGGGCGATCAGGTCCTGAACGCGCGCCAGCGGCAGCAGGCTGTCGGGGCGCGTGAACTTCTCGAGCGTCTCCCCTTCGATGAACTCCATGGCGATGAAGGAGACGCCCCCTTCCTCGCCGACGTCGAAGATCGTGACGATGTTCGGATGCAGGAGCTTGCCGGCCGCCTGCGCCTCGCGCAGGAAGCGCTGGCTCGTCTCGTGCGCCTCCTCGGCGGAGGTGCCGGGCGGCAGGACGATCGTCTTGATGGCGACCTGGCGCTGGATCTTCGGATCATTGGCCAGGAAGACCTGGCCCATGGCCCCTTTGCCGATCTCGCGCAGGATCTCGAAACGACCCAGCCTGGTGAGATTCATCGGCCCGCTCGGCCCCGATCAGGGCCCGTATGGGGGCGCGCCGTCGACCCCGGCCGCACACCTCGCGCGCCGGCCGAGGATCGGTCCCGGGAGAAGTCCTCCCGTCACCGTAAGTGGCGGTCGTAGCGTATTTTAGTGTCGGGGATCCTGCCTGTCAAACCGCGGAAAGAACGGATCTTTCGTGATATCCCGTTACGTATCATAAAGTTACCTGCGCCGGTGCGCATGGGGGTATAGTGTGGCATTCCTTGGGAGAGGTCTCATGCGCCATGCTGCCCCCGCTGCCGCCCCCCGCGGGCGAACTTGCGCGTCGGTCTGCTCCGTCGCGCCTCGATTGCCCGTGGCGCTGCTCCTGCTCGTGGTCCTGTCGGTCTGTGCAGTCCCGCCGAGCGCCGCCGCGCCCGGGGTCGCTGCGCCCGGGGCCGGAAAGCGCGAGCCGGTCCCTGTGCACCTGGCCGGCATCCGGATGATCGGGCCGGATCAGGTCCTGCTCCTGCTCGCGGACGAGAAGGAGGAGCGCGCCGTGCCGATCGCCGTCGGCCGGGAGCAGGGGATCGCCATCTACCTCGGGAAGGCGGGAACGGAGACGCCGCGGCCGATGACGCACGACCTGCTGGTGCGGATCCTCAAGGCGCTTCGGGCGTCGGTCGAGCGGGTGACGGTCACCGAGCTGCGGCAGGAGACCTATTTCTCCGAGATCGTCGTGCGCCAGGACGACACGCGGCACTCGATCGATGCGCGTCCTTCGGACGCCATCGCCCTGGCGGTGCGGCTGGGGTCGCCGATTTACGCCGCGCCCGATCTGCTGCGCCCGGTCGGCGGCGCGGGGCGGACGGAGGTGGCGACGCGGCCCGACCCCAGGCTCGGCCTGAGCGTCCAGGGGCTCGACGCCGATCTGGCGGAGTCGCTCGGCGCGCCCGGAGTCTCGGGGGTCCTGGTGGCGAGCGTTCGGGAAGGGGGGCCGGCCGAGCGGGCCGGCCTGAGGCGTGGCGACATCATCCAGGCGATCGACGGCAAGCCGGTCGCGAATCTCACCGCCTATGCGGAGGCGGCCGCCGGGGACAGCCTGCCGAAACACTTCACTGTCTGGCGCGACGGCCGTACGCTGGACCTCTGAGAGGCGGCGCTCACGTCACGAATTTCGATCCGGCCAGCGGAAAGCGGCGGGCGGCCGCGACCGTGAGCAGGCGATCGGTGTCGTAGGGAAAGCGCCGGTACTGCACTTCGACGTTGCCGTTCGCCTGGATCACCGCGTAACAGGCGCGCGCGTCGCCGTCTCCGGAGAAGCCGACGCTGCCCGCGTTGACGAAATGGCGGCCGTCGACGATCCGGTGGTACGGCCGGTGGGTGTGGCCGAAGACCAGGATGTCGGCGTCACCGGCGTCGCCCATCTCCCGGAAGTAATCCTCGTCCCGCTCCTCTCCCAGGCAGGTGTAGGCGTCGAGCGGCGTGGCATGCACCAGCACGCCCCGTCGTCCGCCGATCGTCAGGCGCAGCTCGAACGGCAGGTTGGCGAGGTGCTGACGCGTCAGGCGCTCCGTGTGCCCGAGCGTCCACTCGTACGCCTTCTCCTCGAACGCCCGGCGGGCGGCGTCGGTGTCGCAGACCCCGAACTCCTCGGCCCCGGCCGCCACGCTCTCGTCGAGGTTGCCGCGGACCCCCTGGATCCGCTCGGCGCGGATGCGCTCGACCGTCTCGTCCGGAAACGGCGCGAAGCCGACCAGGTCGCCGGTGTGGACGAGCAGGTCGTACCCCTCGGCGCGCGCCTCGCGCAGGGCCACCTCGAGGGCCGGGAGGTTTCCGTGGATGTCCCCCAGCACGATGATCTTCTTCACCGTTCCTCCTCCTCGAGCGTGACGATATCAGACCTTGAAGGGCGCGTCCAACAGTCGGAGGAGGTGAGCGGGGGGCGTGGCGCGGCGGCGCGGTGTCAGCCGGCGACCTCGGGAGCGAGTCGGGGGGAGAAGGTGACCAGCGGCAGCTTCTCCTCCTGGCCGCTGCGCTGGTCGCGGAACGGGATGTGCCCGCGGGCCAGGTCGTCCGCGGTATAGAAGCGGCCCATCAGGCTGTTCAGCCGCGCTCCCAGCTCCTGCCCGCGCTTCAGCGCCGCGGGGGCGCTGCCGGAGAGGACGACCGAGAAGCCGGAGAGCTCCTGCAGGTCGATCGGGCCGCCATCGCCCGTCTCCTCGAGGAACTTTTCGACCTCTTCGCGCAGGTCGCGCTGCGCCTCGCTGAACTTGATCTCGCCGTATTTCTTGCGGAAGATGTCCATGGCGCGGGCATCCCACTCGAGCGTCACGAGGGCGCAGGCCTGGCCCTTGTCGCGGCGCCGCTTCAGCTCGTCGTGCACCCCGAGGGCACCGCGCGCCTGTTGGTCCTGACGCCGGCGCAGAAGCCTGACGATCGCCTTCTCCAGCTCCTTGGTGCTGAACGGCTTGGTCATGTACTCGTCGGCGCCGCAATCCTTGCCCCAGAAGACATCTTCCTGCTGGCTGCGGCCGGTCAACAAGATCACCGGCGTGGACTGGGTCGTCGGATCGTTCTTGACCTTGCGGCAGATCTGGAAGCCGTTGACCTTCGGCATCATGACGTCCACGATCAGCAGATCGGGGCGCTCCTGGGCGAGCTGCGACAGGGCCCGCTCGCCGTCCTCGGCGAGAAC
>DASTNM010000210.1:0-15214 GCA_035762745.1 Candidatus Polarisedimenticolia bacterium | reverse complement strand
CGCGCCGGAGCGCCGCATGCCGAGGTGCTGGCGCTGCACCGGGCGGGGCGGCGGGCGCGCGGTGCGCGGCTTTACGTGAACCTCGAACCGTGCTGCCATTTCGGGCGCACGCCACCGTGCGTCGATGCGATCATCGCCGCGGGGGTGCGCGAGGTGGTCGCGTGCAGGCGGGACCCGGACCCGCGCGTCGACGGCAAGGGATTCGCCGCGCTGAGGGCGGCCGGCGTGCGGGTACGCGTCGGAGCGTTGCGGGCGGAGGCCTCGCGGCTCAACGAGCGCTTCCTGCGGCACGCGGTGAGCGGAGTGCCGTTCGTGACGTTGAAGGCCGGCATGAGTCTCGACGGCCGCATCGCCACGCGCGGCGGCGAATCGCGCTGGATCACCTCGCGCCGCTCGCGCGCCGCGGCCCGCCTGCTGCGGGCGCGGCACGACGCGGTGCTCGTCGGCGTGAACACGGTCCTGTCGGACGACCCCCGGCTCACCGCGGCGGGCACCCGCGGGCGGGGAGGGCGAGGGCCGGTGCGGGTCGTCCTGGACGCCCGCTTGAGAACCCCCCCGGGGGCGCGCCTCCTGCGCGACGCCGGGCGGCGTGCCGAGGCGGTCATCCTGACCCTCCCGGGAGCGCCGGTGGCGAGGAGGCGGCGGCTCGAAAAGGCCGGCTCACTGGTCCTCGAGCTGCCGGGGCGCGACGGCCGGATCGGCCTCGGGTCGGCGCTCCGTGAGCTGGGGCGGCGCGGCGTGACGAGCGTGCTCGTCGAGGGCGGCTCCGAGGTCCTCGGAGCGGCGCTCGATCAGGGCATCGGCGACCGGCTGGTGCTGTTCGTCGCCGGCCGGCTGTTTGGAGGGCGCCGGGCGCTGCCGGTCTTCGGAGGGCTGGGGGCCGGTCGGCTGCGCGACGCCGTGCGACTGGCGGATCTCTCGGTCCGTCCGCTGGGTCGCGACGTGGTTGTCGAGGGGCGGCTTCTCTTCCCGCCCCGCCGGCGCGCCGGGGGGTGAAGCAGGATGTTCACGGGGCTCGTCGAGACCACGGGTCGCATCGAGACGCTGCAGCGCGCCGGCGACGAGGCGCGGCTCAGGGTGGCGGCGCCGTTCGCGGCCGCGCTCCGGCGCGGCGCCAGCGTCGCGGTCGACGGTGTCTGTCTCACCGTGGTCCGGCGCGGGCGGGGATGGTTCGAGGCGGTGGTGGCGCCCGAGACGATCGCCTGCACGACGCTGGGGCTGAAGCGGGCCGGGGAGCGCGTGAACCTCGAGCGCCCTCTGCGGCTGGGAGATCGGCTGGGGGGGCACCTGGTCCAGGGGCACGTCGACGGGGTCGGGGTCGTCAGAGCGGTGCGTCAGGAGGGGAGTGGCCGGCGGTTGCGGATCGACTTTCCGGCCGGGCTCGCCCCGCTCATCGTCATGAAGGGATCGATCGCCGTGGACGGCGTCAGCCTGACCGTCGCCGCGCGGCTGCCGGGGGCCTTCGAGGTGGCCCTGATCCCGGAGACACTCGAGGTCACGCGGCTCGGTGAGCACACCCGGGGGACGCCGGTAAACCTCGAAGTTGACATGCTGGGGAGGTATTTCGTGCAGAATCTCAAAGAGCGCGGGGAGCTCACGACGCCCTCCGCGCCCCTCGTGACCCGGGAGCACCTGGCCCGGCACGGGTTTGGAGGGAGGGACGGATCACGGTGACCAGGAACGGCGGGGTGAGCAAGGAGTTTGGCGGGGTATCCTTCGCCACGATCGAGGAGGCGGTGCGCGACATCGCCGGCGGCAAGTTCGTCATCGTCGTCGACGACGAGGACCGGGAGAACGAAGGGGACCTGACGATCGCGGCCGAGAAGGTGACCCCCGAGGCGATCAATTTCATGGCGCGCCACGGGCGCGGGCTGATCTGCATGCCGATGACCGAGGCGCGGCTGCGGGAACTGGACGTTCCGCTGATGGTGCAGGAGAACACCTCCCCCTACAACACCGCGTTCTGCGTGTCGGTCGAGGCGCGCAACAACGTCTCGACCGGCATCTCGGCCGCCGATCGGGCGCACACCGTGCGCGTGGCGATCGATCCGAAGACGCGGCCGCAGGACCTGACGCGTCCGGGACACATGTTCCCGCTCCGGGCGCACAACGGTGGGGTGCTCAAGCGCGCCGGGCAGACCGAGGCGGCGGTCGATCTGGCGCGTCTGGCCGGGTTGTATCCCGCCGGGGTGATCTGCGAGATCATGAACGAGGACGGCACGATGGCGCGCATCCCCGACCTGGTGGAGTTCTCGCGCCTGCACGGCATAAGAATGATCACGGTGGCCGACCTGATCAGCCACCGCATGCGCACCGAGCGTCTGGTGCGGCGCGTGGCGCAGCCGGTGCTGCCGACGGTCAACGGCCAGTTCCGCATCGTCGCCTACAGGAGCCGCATCGAGAAGAAGACCCACCTGGCGCTGATCCTGGGCGATGTTCGGCCCGAGGACAAGGTGATGGTGCGGGTGCACTCCGAGTGCATCACCGGGGACGTCTTCGGATCGCTGCGCTGCGACTGCGGCGCTCAGCTGAGGCGCGCCATGATGATGATCTCCGAGGCCGGTCAAGGGGTGATCGTCTACCTGCGCCAGGAGGGGCGGGGAATCGGCCTCATCAACAAGCTGCGGGCCTACGAGCTGCAGGATCTCGGCAAGGACACGGTGGAGGCGAACCACAAGCTCGGCTTCAAGGCCGATCACCGCGACTACGGGATCGGGGCGCAGATCCTGCGCGACCTCGGCTGCCAGAAGATTCGGGTCCTGACCAACAATCCCGGGAAGTTCACTTCGCTGCGGGGGTACGGCCTGGAGATCGTCGAGCGCATCCCGCTGGAGGTGGCGCCCAACGACAGCTCCCGCAAGTACCTCAAGACGAAGAAGGAGAAGATGGGACACCTGCTGTCGCTCGTCTGAGCGGCGGGTGCCACGGCTCACGTCATGTTCGAAGCGCTCTCCGAACGTCTGCAGAAGGCGTTCCGCGCCCTGCGCGGACACGGCCACCTGACCGGGACCGAGCTCAAGGACGGGCTGCGTGAGATCCGTCTGGCACTGCTGGAGGCCGACGTCCACCTCGACGTGGTCAAGGCCTTCATGCAGCGCGTCCAGGAGCGCGCCGGGTCCGAGGAGATCCTGCGCAGCCTCACGCCGGGGCAGCAGGTGATCAAAGTGGTGCGGGACGAAATGATCGCCATCCTGGCGCAGGGAGGCGAGGCGCGCCTGCACCAGGCATCGCAGCCGCCGACGATCGTTCTGATGACCGGTCTGCAGGGATCCGGGAAGACGACGACCAGCGCCAAGCTGGCGCGGCATCTCAAGGGGCAGGGGCGCTCCCCATTGCTGGTGGCGGCCGATGTCCGCCGCCCCGCCGCGGTCGAGCAGCTGAAGATCCTGGGGGAGACGATCCAGGTGCCGGTGATCGCCGGCGCCGCCGATGCGTCTGCCGCGTCGGTCTGCCGCGACGGGCTCCGGGAGGCGCGCCAGGTGGGTCGTGACCCGGTCATCGTCGACACCGCCGGGCGGCTGCACATCGACGACGAGCTGATGGCCGAGCTCGCGGCCCTCAAGGAGCTCCTGCGGCCGGCGGAGATTCTCTACGTCGCCGACGCCATGACCGGCCAGGACGCGGTGCGCTCCGCCACCGTCTTCCACAACAGGCTCGGTCTCACCGGGGCGATCCTGTCGAAGGCGGACGGCGACGCCAGGGGAGGGGCGGCGCTGTCATTGCGTCACGTGACCGGCGTGCCGATCAAGTTCGTGGGGGTGGGGGAGCACCTCGAGAACCTGGAGCCGTTCCATCCCGAACGGATGGTGTCGCGCATTCTCGGCATGGGGGATGTCCTGACCCTCATCGAGAAGGCCGAGGCGGCGACGACCCGGGAGGACTCCGCGACCCTGGCCAGGCGGCTGCGCCGCCAGGATCTCACACTCGAGGATCTCGCCGCGCAGCTCGAGACGATGAGCCGCATGGGGTCGCTGCGTGACATCGTGGGGATGCTCCCCGGCGCCGCGGCGCTCAAGGAGATGCCGCTCGATGAGTCGGGCCTGACGCGCACGCGCGCCATCATCGGTTCGATGACGCGCGAGGAGCGGGTCCACCCGGACGTCATCGACGGCCGGCGGCGTCTGCGGATCGCGCGCGGCTCCGGCACCTCGGTGGAGGAGGTGAATCGACTCCTCAAACAGTTCAAGCAGATGAAGAAGATGATGAAAACGCTGGCGCGGGGCGGCCCGATCTCGCGCATGGCGGGGCTGTTGGGCGCGGGCCGGATGCGAGGGAGGTGAGGCAGTGCTGATGATCCGCTTGAGAAGGGCGGGGACCAAGAACAAGCCGTTCTACCGCGTCGTGGTGTCGGAGTCGGCGCGCACGACGCGCTCCAAGGTGACCGAGCAGATCGGCTACTACGATCCGAAGCGGAAGCCCGAGGTCGTGAACCTCGACGTCGCCAAGGCCGAGGATTGGCTGCGCAAGGGGGCGCACGCCTCGGACACGGTCCGCAAGCTGATCGAGCGGGCCCGCTCCGCCCATGCCTGACCGGGACCCCTCCGGAGGCGCGCCGGAACAGCTCAGGGTGTGGGTCGAGACGGTCGCCAAGGACCTGGTCGACAACGCCTCGGCGGTCGAGGTCGCGGTGGTCGAGGAGGACGGGGTGAGCGTCTTCGAGCTCGTGGTCGACCCGGACGAGCTGGGCCGGGTGATCGGCCGGCAGGGGCGGACGGCGCAGGCGCTGCGGACTCTCCTCGGCGTGGCCGGCGCCCGGCATGGGAGATCTTACGATCTTGAAATCCTCGAATGACGGCGGTGGGCCGGCGCGCTCGGAGGAGGACGAGATGGTGGCGGTCGCGACCGGCCTCCGGCTGCGTGGCGCCCGGGGCCATCTGACCGCGCTCCTGGTGCCCGGCGGGATCGACCAGCTTCGGGAGGGCTCGGAGGTCCTGGTCGGCCGCCGCGGGGGGGCGTCGGCCCGCTACGCGGTCGAGGAGCACCGGATCTACAGGGAGAAGATGATCTTGAAATTTCGGGGGATCGACACGGCGTAGCAGGCTCAGGTCCTGGTTGGGCAGGATATCTTGATTCCCTGCAAGGGGTTGGTTGATCTCCCGGAGGGTACCTACTATATTTTCGAACTGATCGGTCTGAGGGTGCGCACGCACGACGGCCGGGATCTGGGGGTGGTGCGCGACGTGCTGCGGACCGGTGGAACGCCCCTCCTGGCGGTGGCGCGCAACCCGGGCGCCGGCGTCGCGGGGGCGGGAGAGGATCTCCTTCTCCCAATCGCCCGATCGATCTGCCGGCAGATCGACACGGAGGCCGGGAGCATCACCGTCGATCCACCGGAGGGGCTCCTGGAGGTGCAGGAGTCATGAGCGCCATGGAGTGTGACATCATCACCGCCTTCCCGGGGATGTTCGACGGGCCGCTGGGGCACAGCATCGTGCGCCGGGCCCGCGACGGCGGCCTGCTCGAAGTCCGCCTGCACGACCTGCGCGACTATTCGACCGACCGCCATCGCAAGGTCGACGACGTGCCCTACGGCGGCGGGGGCGGCATGATCCTCCTGCCGGCCCCGCTGTTCGCCGCCGTCGAGGCAATCCGCGAGCGCCATCCCGCCGCCTCCTCGCGCACCATCCTGCTCTGCCCACAGGGCCGGCGCTACGACCAGGAGACGGCGAAGCGCCTGGCGGGCTACGGCCGCATCATCCTGATCTGCGGGCGCTACGAGGGGGTCGACGAGCGAGTCCGAGAGCACCTGGTGGACGAGTCGATCTCGATCGGGGACTACGTGCTCACCGGCGGGGAGATCCCGGCGATGGTGCTGGTCGACAGCGTGACGCGGCTCCTGCCGGGCGCCCTCGGCGACGAGGAGGCGGCGCGGCGTGATTCGTTCTACGAGGACATTCTGGACCATCCGCACTACACCCGGCCGGCGGAGTTTCGCGGCTGGAAGGTCCCCGAGGTGCTGCTCTCGGGGAACCATGCACGGATCGCCGCCTGGCGGCAGGCCCGGGCGCTCGAGGCGACGGAGCGCACGCGGCCGGATCTTCTGGAGCGCGGCCGGGTTCGCGGGGCCGGCGCGAGGCAGGACCACTGACGACCCGGAACGGGAACGAGGAGACCATGGACTTCGTGAAGTTGGTTGAGGAGAGGGAAATCAAAGGGGTTCCACCCGCCTTCAGGGTCGGTGATTCGGTCAAGGTGCACGTCAGAGTGCGCGAGGGCGAAAAGGACCGCATCCAGGTGTTCCAGGGGATGGTGATCGCCATGAAGGGGGGCGGCACCGGCAGCACTTTCACGGTGCGCAAGATCTCCGACGGCATCGGAGTCGAGCGGATCTTCCCCCTGCATTCGCCGATCATCGGAAAGATCGAGGTCGTGCGCCGCGGCCGGGTGCGCCGCGCGAAGCTCTATTACCTCAGGTCGCGGCGCGGCAAGGCCGCACGCATCGAGGAAAGGAGTCAGGGGTAGGAGCCTGTCCAGACCCCGCGCCGCCTCTTGGGACCACGAGGAGGGGCTTGAGGCCCTGGGATACGGGACCGTTGCAGGGATCGACGAGGTGGGGCGCGGCTGCCTCGCCGGACCGGTGATCGCGGCGGCGGTCGTGCTCGATGTGCGGCAGAGAGTGCCGGGACTGCGCGATTCGAAACAGCTCACGCCGACGAAGCGTGAGTTCCTGGCCGGGGAGATCGCGAGGCGCGCCGTCGCCTGCGGGCTGGGGGTGGTCGAGGCGGAGGAGATCGATCGCACCGACATCCTGCGCGCCACGCTGAAGGCGATGGGGCGGGCCGTGGAGGCGTTGCCGGTGCGGCCGGACTTCCTGCTGGTGGACGCGCTCCGCATTCCGGGGGTCTCGATCCCCCAGAGGGGTATCGTGCGAGGTGACCAGATTTCGGCCTCCATTGCGGCCGCCTCGATCGTCGCCAAGGTCTACCGGGACGAGATGATGCGCTCCCTTCACCCGCTCTACCCGGTCTACGACTTCAACGCGAACAAGGGCTATGGAACCGCCGCCCACCTCGAGGCGCTGCGACGCCACGGCGCCTCGCCGCTGCATCGCACGACCTTCCGAGGCGTCCCGCCGCTGCCCGAAGTCCCGGGGCCGCCGCCTCCGCGGAGCCGCTGAGCCATGGCCTTCGACCGCGCCAAGACGCTGCTGAACGCCGAGAAGTTCGTCAAGACGGGCAAGCTCCCCGAGGCGATCACCGAGTTCAAGAAGCTGGCCGACGACAACCCCCGCGACATGAACATCGTCAACAAGCTGGGGGACCTGTGCGTGCGGGCCGGGAAGAACCAGGACGCCATCCGCCACTTCCTGCGCATTGCCGAGTTCTACTCCGGCGACGGCTTCTTCCTCAAGGCGATCGCCATGTACAAGAAGGTCAGCAAGCTCGATCCGTCCAACATGGACTGCTTCGAGAAGCTGGCCGGCCTGTACCAGCAGCAAGGCCTGACCATCGAGGCCAAGGCCCAGTACCTGGCCGTCGCCGATCACTTCGTCAAGGCGGCGCAGTTCAAGAAGGCGATCGAGGTCCTGCCGAAGGTTCTGGAGATCGAGCCGGACAACATCAAAATCCGCATGAGCCTGGCGGATCTCCTGGCGCGCACCGGCGACAAGGACCAGGCGGCCCGTGAGTTCTGCAACGTGGCGCGGGAGCTGGCCAGGAAGGGGATGTTCGACGAGGCGATCAGGGTGGTGCAGAAGGGGATGAAGATCTCCCCCGGCAATCCCGACCTGATGAGCCTGACCCTGTCGCTCTCCAAGGAGGCGAAGAAGAACCCCGGAGACCTCCTGGCCACGGTGGTCGAGATGGCCCGGGCCAACGGGGACAACCCGCGCTCCCTGGCCCTCCTGGGCGAGGCGTACCTGTCGGCCGGAAAAATGGCAGAGGCGGACAAGGTCTTTCGCAAGCTGCAGGGACTGGGCGACGGGGCGCCGCCCGAGGTGTCGATCGCCCTCGGCCGCTTCCACCTCTCGAAGGGAGAGGAGGACCAGTCCCTCGACTGCCTGGCGCGCGCCGCCGATCGATACCTCGAGGAGTCGCGCGCCCCGGAGGCGGGCGGACTGCTCGACGAGTTCCTGCGCGCCTTCCCGCAGCACCGTGGCGGATTGACGAAGCGGGCAGCGATCGCGGCGCAAGCGGGCGACACCAAGGGACAGATCGAGGCACTGCACCAGCTGGCCCAGGTTCTGGTCGGCCTTTCGGAGACCGGCGCCGCGGCCGAGGTGGTGGGAACGTTGCAATCGCTCGACCCCGGCAATGCCCGCTATGGAGAGCTTTTGACGGGTCTCAAGGGGCGCGTCGGTGGCGGCGCCTCGCGTCCCGCGGCGCCGCGTGGGCCTGCGGCGGGCGGGGCGATCCCGGTGTCGCCGGCCGAGGAGATCGAGATGGAGGAGGGCCCCGCCGAAGTCGACGCCCTCCAGGTCGAGAGCGACGACCAGGGCGAATCGGTCGAGGTGGCGGCCGAGGAGGAGCCGGCCGAGGAGGAGCTGACGGAGGAGGTCGGCCCGGAGAGCAGGATCCAGGAGATCCAGGCGAGCGGTGAGGAGGGGGACGAAGAGGAAGAGGAGGAGGACGACGACTTCATCAGCGAGCACTTCACCGAGGCGGAGGTCTTCGTCAAGTACGGCCTGCTTGAGAAGGCCAAGGAGCAGCTCCTCAAGATCCTGGGGCGCTATCCGAAGCACGTTCCCTCGCACGCCAAGCTGAAGGAGATTTACTACGACGAGGGAGACAAGGCGAAGGCGGTCGACGAATGCCTGACCCTGGCGGAGATCATGAAGGCCCGTGGTCAGGGAGAGGAGGCCCGCGAGCAGGTCAACGAGGCGATCCGGATCGATCCCAACAACCCGCGGGTGAAGCAGACGGCCTCAAGCGCCGCGCCCCAGGCGGCCCCGGCTGTCCGGCCCGCGCCCGCTGCGGCGGCGCCGACGCCTCCGAAATCGCCCGCCCCGGGCGCGAAAGGCGCAGCAGCCGGGACGGCGAAACCCCCGGCCGCCGCCAGGGGCGCCCGGCCGGTGCCCGCCGCCCCCCCCGAGCTCGAGATCGTCGAGGTCGCGGAGGAGCCGGCCATCGAGATCGAGGCGGAGACGGCCGCTGCCGATCTGGCGATCGAGCCGGCCGCCGAAGCGGCGGAGCCGGAGATGGAGATCGAGATCGACATGGGGGAGGAGGAGCCGGCGCCGCCGGCCAGGAAGCCGCCGCCGGCTCCCGCCGCCGGGCGCGGCGCGACCGCCCCGCCCGCGCGTCCCGAGAAGATCGAGGAGGAGACGCCCGAGGATCTCGAGGGCGGTCTGCCGCCCGGGGACTCGGGCGACGAGCTGACCTTCGATATCGGCGACGATGGAGCCGCGCCGGCCGCGGCGGCTCCGGCGATGGGGCTGGCCGGGGCGATGCGCGATCCCGATCCCGAAAAGCTCGGAGAGGTCGATTTCTACATCGACCAGGGGCTGCTCGAGGAGGCGCGTGCCGTCCTCTTCCAGCTCCAGAAACAGTATCCCGAGAGCCAGGAGGTCGCGCAGCGCTTCGAGCGCGCCAACCGCCCGCAGCAGGAGGTGGCGGTCGCCGCGCCGGCGCCCCCGGCGGAAGAAGCGCCGGGGCTGGACCTGGATGTCGAGCGGGCCTTCGGCTCGCAGACGATGGTCATGAAGGCGCCGGCGCCCGCGGCCGCGCCGAAGGCGACCCCGCGCGCCAGCAAGGCGAAACCGGTCTTCAAGGTCGAGAGGACCGATGCCGAGCCGGAGGGGGAGTTCTTCGACCTCGCCGGAGAGCTCGACAAGAGCCTCGCGGAGGCCCAGGTCGCGGTCGACACTCAGGAGCAGCAATCGATGGACGGGCCGGGCCACTCGCTGGAGGAGATCTTCAAAGCCTTCAAGCGGGGGGTCGAGCAGCAGGTCGACTCCGAAGACTACGACACCCACTACAACCTCGGCATCGCCTATAAAGAGATGGGTCTGGTGGACGAGGCGATCGGCGAGTTCCAGTTCGCCGCCAAGGACCCGACCCGCACGGTGGAGTGCTGCGGCATCCTGGGGCTCTGCTTCAGGGACAAGGGGATGCCGCAACTGGCGTTGAAGTGGTACCAGAAGGGGCTGGACATGCCCGACATCGGCGACCAGGAGTCGATCGGCCTGCGCTACGACATCGCCGAGGTCCACCGTGAGCAGGCGGACTACCGCAAGGCGCTGCAGCTCTATACCGAGGTCTACGGCATGGACTCGACCTACCGCGACGTCGCCGCCAAGGTCAAGGAGATGAGGAAGCTCCTCGGCTGAGGCGCTCTCGGCTATGAGACGGGGGCGACGGGTGAACGGGCTGCGGATCCTGAAGCGGCTGCCGGCCGCCGGCCCCGGCTTCCTGACCCTGGAGCGCTGCCTCGCGGTCAACCTCTACGCGCGTGGCGGCAGGTCGGAGCCGTACCGCTTCGAGGTCGTGCACCGGCGCGGTGTCGACGCCGTGGCGATCATCCCGTTCTACTTCACCGTCCGGCCGCGGCGACTCTTCATCATCCTCAAGATCGGCTTCCGGCCCGGGCTCTACCTGCGCTCGCGGCTGCGGCTCCCTGCGCGCGACCGCCGGGACTACACCAGCGTACACGAGGCGGTGGCCGGCAGCCTGGAGCCGGGGGATCGCGGAGCGCGCGGCATCGATGCGCGGGCGCGCGCCGAGCTTCTCGAGGAGACCGGCCTCAGGCCTCGGCGGGGACGCAGGATCCGGCTGGGGGCCGGCTTCTTCCCGTCGCACGGCCAGTCGACCGAGAAGGTTCACTTGCGTGCCTTCGAGGTCGATCCACGAAGCGCCGACAGCCCTGCCGGCGACGGATCGATCAACGAGGCCGATTCGGGGACGATCTCCCTGGAGGCGGGTCGGATCCTCGAGATGTGTCGGCGAGGAGCGATCGAGGACCCGAAGATCGAAATCGGCGTGAGCCGACTCTGCCGCCTCATGCGCTACGGTCTGCCGGCCGTCCCCCTGCGCTGACCGCCCGCGTACAGTGTACGCGGAGGGCGTCAAATCGCCGCTCGCCGTGACATTTCGGCACCCCGGCTCCCGAGGAACGTCTCGCCGGCGCCCCCCCAACTTACTCATTTGATCTCATGGGGTTAGAGCGCCAACGGCGGGAACATTCAGGTCACAGGCCCAGTGGGCACGGTAATTGCTCTAGAGGACGACATCATGAACCTGTGCGATTGCTCCAGCAGCCGGCGGCGAATCAGTCCCCTCACCACCCATTCCATCCTCGAGAACCCCTCTCAACTCAAGAGCGAGTTCGGCAACACCGGCTGCTGGACGATTGCCCCCGGGAGGATCCGATGCTGAACCTGTCCAATCTCGACGCTCTCCGGCCGCTGTTCCTGGCCGAAGGTGGAAGGCTCTGCGCCGAGCAGGGCGACGCCTCCGGGGCGCTCCACTGCTTCCGCCGGGCGCTGGAGATCGACCCGGACTGCCGCGAGGCCTGGCTCGGCCTTTCCGAGACCTATGAACGCCTGCGCGAGCTGCGCCGTGCGGCCGAGTGTTTCGAACTGGCGCGCCGGCTGCCTCATCGCGACATCGCCCTGCGGCGCGCCACCGCCTGAAGGGCACGCTACCGGTCGCGTTTCTACCGGTCGCGTTTCTTGACATCGACCGGTCCGTTTGCTAGCATTCCCCTCCCATCAACCTGACAGCCAAGGATTTTCACCCGCACGGGTCATCAATGGCCGAGCCCAAGTCATACCGCAATTTCATAGACGGTGAGTGGGTCGAGTCCGCCTCGCGCGAGAGTCTCGAGGATTCCAACCCGGCCGACCGCGGCGAGGTGATCGGCACCTTCCAGAGCTCGACCCAGGCCGATGTCGAGGCGGCGATCGAAGCGGCCCGCCGTGCCTTCAAGCGCTGGCGTCTCACGCCGGCACCGCGCCGGGCGGAATACCTTTTCCGCCTGGGGGAGATCCTGGTCCGCCGCAAGGAGGAGTACGCGCGCGAGATGACGCGCGAGATGGGCAAGCCCCTGAAGGAGGCCCGCGGCGACGTGCAGGAGGCGATCGACGTCTGCTACCACATCGCCGGGGAAGGGCGCCGGCTGCATGGTTACACCACCCCCTCCGAGCTGCCGAGCAAGGCCTGCTACTCGACCCGCATGCCGGTCGGAGTCTGCGGTCTTATTACGCCGTGGAACTTCCCGATGGCGATCCCCTCCTGGAAGCTGATCCCTGCCCTGGTCTGCGGCAACGCCGTGATCCTGAAGCCGGCGAGCGAGGCGCCGCTCTCGGCGTACCATCTGGTCCGGGTGTGCCAGGAGGTCGGCATCCCGCGCGGTGTGGTGAACCTCGTGACCGGCTCGGGAGAGGCGGTTGGCGGGGCTTTGACCCGCGACGGAGGGGTGGACCTCATCTCCTTCACCGGCTCGACCGAGACCGGCAGGCAGGTGAACCTGGCCTGCGCCGACACCTTCAAGCGGGTGGCGCTCGAGATGGGCGGGAAGAACGCCATGATCGTCATGGACGACGCGCGCCTCGACCTGGCGGTCGAGGGAGCGGTCTGGGGCGCCTTCGCGACCGCGGGCCAGCGCTGCACCGCCACCAGCCGGATCATCGTGCACAAGAAAATCCACAAGGAGTTCGTCGAGCGCCTGGTCGCGCGGGCGTCCAGCCTCAAGGTCGGCGACCCGCTCGACGAGTCGGTCGACATGGGGCCGCTGGTGAACGAGGCGCAGCTCAAGAGGGTCATGGACTACGTCCAGATCGGGCGCGACGAGGGGGCCGACCCGGTCCTGGGCGGCGTGCGGCTCACCAAGTCGGAGTACGGCCGCGGCTTCTTCTTCCAGCCGACCATCTTCACCGGCGTGACACCGGCGATGCGGCTCGCCCGTGAGGAGATCTTCGGCCCGGTCGTCTCGGTGCTGGCGGCCGACGGCCTGGACGACGCCCTCGAAATCGCCAACGGCACTCTGTACGGCCTGTCGTCTTCGATCTACACTCAGGACGTCAACCGGGCGTTCACGGCGGCGCGCGACCTCGAGACCGGCATCACCTACGTCAACTCCTCGACGATCGGCGCCGAAACGCACCTGCCGTTCGGCGGGGTGAAGCGGACCGGCAACGGACATCGCGAAGGGGCGGCCCACACCGCCATCGAGATCTTCTCGGAGTGGAAGACGATCTACGTCGACTACTCCGGAAAACTGCAGAAGGCGCAGATCGACAACAACTGAGGCGCGGGTCGGCGGGCGCCGCGGCAGGACGCGATGCAGGTCGGGGTCCCGAAGGAAATCAAGGACAACGAGTTCCGGGTCAGCATGGTGCCGGCGGGGGTGCGCGCCCTCCTCGAGGCGGGCCACACCGTCCTGGTGCAGGATGGCGCCGGTTCCGGGAGCGGGATCGACAACGCGGCCTACCAGGCGGCCGGCGCGGTGATCGTCTCCGATGCCGCCGCCGTCTTCCGGCGCGCCGACCTGATCCTGAAGGTCAAGGAGCCCCAGGAGCAGGAGACACCACTCTTGCGCAAGGGGCAGATCCTGTTCACCTATCTGCATCTCGCCCCGCAGCCGCGCCTGACGCGCGCTCTGCTCGACAGCGGCGTCACCGCGATCGCCTACGAGACGATCACCGACCAGGAGGGGGGGCTGCCGCTCCTCACCCCGATGAGCGAGGTGGCCGGCAGGATGTCGATCCAGGTCGGCGCCTACTACCTGATGAAGACGATGGGCGGACGCGGCATCCTGGCGGGTGGCGTGCCCGGCGTGCCTCCGGGCGACGTGGCGATTCTGGGAGGCGGCACGGTGGGCATCAACGCGGCGATGATGGCACTCGGCCTGGGCGCGCGCGTGACGATTCTCGACCGCTCCCTGCCGCGCCTGCGCTATCTCGACGAGATCTTCGGAGGGCGCGTGGTCACCGTCTACTCGACCGGCGCCTACATCGCCGAGGCGGTGCGCCGCGCCGACCTTCTCATCGGCGCCGTCCTGATCCCCGGCGCCGCCGCGCCAAAGCTGGTCACCCGGGCGATGATCGGCACCATGAAGAAAGGCGCGGTGATCATCGACGTGGCCGTCGACCAGGGCGGCTGCATCGAGACGACGCATCCGACCACCCACTCGGCGCCGACCTTCGAGGTCGACGGTGTGGTCCACTACTGCGTCGCCAACATGCCCGGCGCCGTTCCCCGGACCTCGACCTTCGCCCTGACCAACGCCACCCTGCCGTACGTCCAGAGAATCGCCGAGCACGGTTGGCGGGAGGCCGCCCGTCAGGACCTCACGCTGCGCCCCGGTATCAACACCCACGAGGGGAAGGTCGCCCACGAGGAGGTGGCCCGCTCGCAGGGGCTGCCGCACGTCCCGGTCGACTCGCTGCTGTAGGCGACCGCGGCCCTCGGCTCGAGAGCCAGTCTCAGTCGTATTTGATCGGGATGACGGTTGCAGGGCGGCCGTCGACGCCGACGTGCGTCGGAGGCTCGGTGGGGGACGGGCCGGGCGCGGGGCTGGCGTCGGGGGTCGGGGTCGACTGGGCGCCCGGGTCGAGCTGGGCGATTGCCTGGTGGCGCTCGCCGCGTCCGATGCTGAGGGTGACGTGCCGCTCCGTGTCGCCCTCGCGCACGACGATCTCCTTGCCGTCGGATGAAAGGGTGACATCTCCCTGCCCTTCGCTCACCAGGCGGACGAGGCTGTCGGCGTCGATCTCCAGTTCCAGGTCGCGCGTCACCGGGTAGCGCTGCAGGTAGTAGGGGAGCGACAGGCGGAAGTGCTCCGCCTCGGAGCAGGACTGCGCCGGCTCGCTTCCTTCGATGAAGACCTCGAGGAAGGGGTTCTGGCAATTCGACTCGACCGTGGCCCGCAGCCCCGTGCGGCGGTCGATCGGCAGATAGCCGACGTTCGCCGGCTTGGTGAACTTCTCGGGCGGCTTGCCGGTGAGCGCCTTCTTCATGAAGTCGATCCAGATCGGCAGCGCCGCGTGCGCCCCCGTCTCGCCCTCGCCGAGGGTCTTCTTCTGGTCGAAGCCGACCCAGACGCCCGCCACGAGCGAGGGGCTGAAGCCGACGAACCATGCGTCGGCCAGGTCATCGGTGGTCCCGGTCTTTCCCGCCACGACGTGGTCGAGCGCCTGCGCGGCGGCGGCCTGCACCCGCTGCTCGCACGCATCTACGCGGCGCGCGGCGTGATCTCGGCAGGCGACCTGCAGGCCGACTTCGAGCGCCTCGCCGCGCCGGAGACCATGCTGAACCTCGAGACGATGGCAAAGCAT
>DASTNM010000209.1:0-4193 GCA_035762745.1 Candidatus Polarisedimenticolia bacterium | reverse complement strand
ACCGCATCGTGAAGGTCTCCTCGCCCCTCGACCACGACGTGACGCGCGGCAACCTCTGCATCAAGGGGCGCTTCGGCTGGCAGTCGGTGCAGGCACGCGAGGCGACCCCGCCGGGCGAGCCGGGAGACGACCGCGAGCGCGGCCGCCGGGAGCCTCAGCCCTCGCGCGCGTCCTCAGGGGCGAAGTCGTAGCCGACCGCCTGCAGGACCTCCACCGCCGAGCGGAAGCGTCCGAACTGCGGCATCAGGTAGGCCCCGGCCACGTCGTTCTTCACCGTCTCGAGCATCTCGCGCGCGATCAGCACCCCCTGGCGGCGTCCCTCCTCCGGCGTGGCGGCGGCCGCCATGCGGGCCCTGGTGGCCTCCGGGATCTGCATCCCGGGGACCTCGTTGTGCAGGAACTCGGCGTTGCGCGCGCTGGCGAGCGGGCAGAGCCCGACCAGGATCGGGAGTCCCAGCGAACGGGTGTCGTCGAGGAAGCGCCTGAGGATGGCCGGGTCGTAGACCGGCTGCGTCATGACGAACTCGGCCCCCGCGCGCTTCTTCTCCCCGAGCCGCTGCAGCTCGCGGTCGTAGTCGTGCGCCGCCGGCTCGGCGCCGCATCCAAGCAGGAAGCCGGTGCGATCCGCGAGCTCGCGTCCGGCCGGGTCGACGCCGCGGTTGAGCGCCTCGGCCAGCCCCAGAAGACCGATCGAGTCGAGATCGAAGACGGCGGTGGCCGCGGGGTAGTCGCCCATCTTCGGCGGGTCGCCGGTGATCACGACCAGGTTGCGGATCCCCAGGACCCAGGCGCCCAGCAGGTCGGAGTGCAGCCCGAGCAGGTTCCGATCGCGGCAGCAGGCGTGCAGGATGACGTCGATGCCGACCTCACCCTTCGCCTTGAGCGCCAGCGCCAGGTTGCTCATGCGGGCCGCAGCGCGCGGCCCGTCGGCGATATTGATCACGTCGACCCCGGCCCGCTTCAGAAGCGCCGCCGCCCGCAGCGGGCGGTTCAGATCGAGACCCGGATCCGGATTCACCTCGACGCTCACCACGAACGACTCCGGCCCGCTGAGCGGCCGGCGGGGGCCGGTCGCGTCGACCCGCTCGCGCTGCACCCGCGCCAGCTTCGCCCCGAGGGGAGACTTGGCCTCCATCGGGATGACGGGGTGACGGCGCACCTCGGGCGCGGCGCCGCCGGGCACCGCCGCGATCGTGACACGGCCGCCCCGGAGCATCGCCGCGGCGGCCACGACGCTGCGGATGTGCTCCGGCCCGGTGCCGCAGCAGCCGCCCACCAGGGCGACGCCGCTCTGGAAGAAGCGACGCGCGTAGACCCCGAAATACTCGGGCGTCGTCATGTAGATCGTGCGCTCGTCCAGGCGGCGCGGTCGGCCGGCGTTCGGTTGCGCGCTGACCGGCACGCCACGCCCCAGCATCTCGCGCGCCGTCTCGAAGACGAAGGCCGGACCCTCGGCACAGTTGACACCCGCGACGTCCGCTCCCCGATCGCGCAGAAACTCGGCGATGAGCGAGGGCGGCAGCCCGTCGATCGCCGGCCGGTCCTCGCTGAAGGTCATCTGCGCGACGATGGGACCATCGTAGAGGGCACGGGCCGCCTTCAGCGCCGCCTCGATCTCGCCGGTGCTGAAAAAGGTCTCGAGGACCAGGAGATCCACTCCTTCTTCGAGAAGCGCTTCGATCTGCTCTTTGAAGATCTCCTCCAGGTCGCTCCACCGATCGCCGCCGATCAAACCCGCCATCCGCCCCGTGGGGCCGACCGACCCCGCGACGTAGGCGGCGGTCCCGGCCGCCTGCCGCGCCAGCCGCACCCCCGCCCGGTTGATCTCGCGCAGGCGGTCCTGCGCTCCGTAGCGGCCGAGGAGCTCGCGGTTGGCGCCGAAGGTGTTCGACTCGAGGATCTGCGCCCCCGCGGCCAGGTAGTCGCGGTGGATCTCGAGCACCAGATCCGGCCGGCCCAGGTTCGCCTCGTCGAACGAGCGCGTGATGAAGTAGCCGCGCTCATAGAGCTGCGTCCCCATCGCACCGTCGGCGACCAGGGGGCCCTGCTTGAGCGCCTCGAGAAACGGGATTTTGCCGTGGGACATCGCTGCGACCGAGGGTTTCCGGCGGGCTCGCCCCGCGGGAACGACTGGAGCCGACGGCCGGGGTTGAACCGGCGACCTACTGATTACGAATCAGTTGCTCTACCACTGAGCTACGTCGGCCCGAAGGAAGAGCGCTAGTGTATGCGCGGCCGCGCCGGGAAGCAAGGTCGGTCATGCCGGGGCGGCAACGCCTGACAGGAAGTGGCCATCAGGAGGCGGCGACGGTCAAATTTTGACACACCTGGAGCGGCGGTTGCCCCCGAGCCGGCCGCGATATACCTTTTGCCCGCAGTCGCTTGAGCGACCCGGCCGACGGGGATGCTTCCCTGGCATCCCCTTTGCGCTGCACTGGTGGCGGAGCGGAGGAGTGGAGCCCATGACGAGAAGGGGGAAAGCCGGTCACGACAGGGGGTCGGTCGGGTTCACGCTGATCGAGCTCCTGATCGTCGTCGCCATCATCGGCATCATCGCCGCGGTCGCCATCCCCAACCTGTTGAACGCCGTCGACAAGGGCAAGCAGAAGCGAACGATGTCGGATCTCAGGACGATCAGCACGGCGGTCGAGGCGTACGCCGTCGACACGTCGTGCTACCCGCTGGGGATGGCCAACTGGGCGTCGCTGAAGACGATGGTCGATCCCTACTTCATCAAGGATCCTCCCAATGCCGACGGCTGGGGCAACACCTGGGACGCCGGCACCACCCCAAACGGCTCGGATTACACCATCGCCAGCTATGGCAAGGACGCGCTGACCTCCGGCCGCACCGGGGGCCAGACGTCCAACTTCAACTGCGACATCCTCTTCGTCAACGGCCGTTTCTTCCAGTGGCCCGAGGGAACGCAGTCCTGATTGCGTCGACCGGGTAGGGCTGTTATGATCCGACCCTGCCGCGGAGGCGCCGCCACGTGCCCCTCTTCAAAGACAGCCAGGATCCCCGGGCTCCCGAACGAACTCACGGCGATGGCCTGACGCTGGTCGACCACGATGTCACGCTGGTGGGGGAGATCGTCTCCGAGGAGAACATCCGGCTGCGCGGCCGGGTGGACGGGAACATCTCGACCTCGGGGTCGGTCGTGATCGAGCCGCACGCCTCGGTGCGCGGCGACATCACGGCGGCCAACCTGATCGTCGAGGGATCGGTCGAGGGGAAGGTGATCGTGGCGCGCAAGTTCGAGCTGCGGCCGACCGGCCGGATGCGCGGCGATATCCGCGCCTCGGTGGTGGCGATCGCCGAGGACGCTTTCCTGCAGGGGAAGGTGCTGGCGACCGAGAAGATCTCGACGAACGTCCAGAAGCCACGGCTCGGCCGGCGCTGAGACGAACGGAGCGCCCGCCCTGGCCGACGACCCGCGCCGCAAGCTCCGGCTGATTGCCTTCCTGGTCTTCGCCACGCTCCTGACCGGCCTGATGATCGGCTACACGCTCAGCCACCGCCGGCCTCTCATCCCGGCCGACGCCGATCACCTCGGGAGCCTGGAGCCGGCCCGCTGCCTCGACTGCCACGGCCCGGCCGGACGGCGTCCGCGCGGGCGCAACCATCCGCTCAACGATCAGTGCTTCAATTGTCACGAGAGAGCCTGAGCCGGCGCGCCGCGACCTCGGCTCCGATGCGTGGCGCGTTGAGGATCAGGCGCCGTTTGAGAGTCGTGTACGGCTGCCGCCCCGCCAGCAGGTCGGACATCACCCGCGCCACGATGCGGCTGGAGCCGCAGAGAGCGACCAGCCGCTCGAGGAAGCGGGGGGCGAAGAAGGAGCCGGCGTGGCGGGCGGCCCAGAGGAACTCCGCCTCATGACTCCGCCTCCAGGTCGCGGCGTAGCTCTCCGGCCGCCCGGCGGCCAGTGCCTCCGCCAGGATCTCACCGGAGAGCATGGCGTAGAAGATCCCTTCGCGTGTGAGCGGGTCGACGAAGCGCCCCGCGTCGCCGACCAGGGCCCAGCCGTCTCCCTGGATCGCCGCGCCCTCGGCGTCGCCAGGCGCCCCCGGGATCAAGGCGGCGTAGCGCTCCGAGCGCTCCAGGAGCGAGTGGCCGTACCGGGTGCGCAGGAAGTCGTCCATCAACTCCTTGAGGCCTGAGGCGGGCCGGGCGCCGAGGGTGTCGCAGATCC
>DASTNM010000208.1:0-4224 GCA_035762745.1 Candidatus Polarisedimenticolia bacterium | reverse complement strand
CCTCCGCCATCTCGGGCGACAGCTTCAGGCGGCGTGTCCGGTTCCTGAGCGCGATCGCCACGGCACGCTTCGCCTTCTCCTGGCCGATGATGTAGCGGTCCAGCTCGGCGACGATCTGGCGCGGCGTCAGGTCGGCGACCGATTCCACCCCCACCTACAGCTCCTCGATGGCGATGTTCTGATTGGTGTAGATGTCGATCTCCGAGGCGATCTTCAGCCCCTCCTCGACGATGTCGCGCGCCCCCATTTCGGTCCGGCGCGCCAGCGCCCGGGCGGCCGCCAGAGCGCACGGTCCGCCGGATCCCACCGCGATCAGGCCGTCGTCCGGCTCGATCAGATCCCCCGTTCCCGAGAGAAGAAAGGAGCGCGTGCTCGAGGCGACCAGCAGCAGCGCCTCGAGGCGCCGCAGCGCCCGGTCGGTGCGCCAGTCGCGCGCCAGCTCGACCGCGGCGCGCTCGAGATTGCCGTGGAACTCCTCCAGCCGGTCCTCGAAGCGGGTGAACAGCGCGAAGCCGTCGGCCGCCGAGCCTGCGAAGCCGGCCAGGATGCTGTCGTGGTAGAGGCGTCGGATCTTGCGCGCTCCGTGCTTCATCACCACGTGGCCCACCGTCACCTGGCCGTCGGATCCCATGGCGACCTTGCCGCGATGACGCACGCACAGGACCGTCGTGCCGTGAAATCGTCTCAAGCCCCGGGCCTCCTTGTGTGCCCGGCCCGCGACCACGCCGCGCGTGAGGCCTGCGGACCGGCGGTCATTATAGTCCCCGTGGGCGCGCTCCCGTCGGGCGCGGCGGTCCGCGTCACCCGGGCGGCCCGCCGCGCGGCGCCGCGAGCCGGGCCCGCGCGTCGACCACGAACGAGGTCTCGCGTCTTCCGCCGACGATCATGGGATTGATATCGACCTGCTCGAGACCGGGGAGATCGGTCGCCATCTGGCCGAGCCGCAGCAGCGCTTCGACCAGGAGATCCTCGTCGACCCCCGGCTCTCCGCGCACCCCCGCGAGCAGCGGGTAGCCGCGGATCCCCCGCACCATCTCGCGCGCGTCGACGTCGGTGATCGGCAGGATGCGGAAGACGACGTCCTTCATCACCTCGACGAAGATGCCCCCGAGGCCGAACATCAGGAGCGATCCGAACTTCGGGTCGCGCGCCACCCCGAGGATCGTCTCACGCCCGCCGCGCACCATCGCCTGCACCTGGAAGCGCAGAGCCTGATCTCCAAGCGCCTCCTGCAAGGCGCCGCAGGCCGCCGTCACTTCGGACGCGGAGCGCAGGTCGAGCTTCACCGCTCCGCGCTCCGTCTTGTGCACCAGGCCCTCCACGAGCCCCTTGACGACCACCGGGAAACCCAGCGTCTCGGCCGCCGCCACCGCCTCGCCGGTGTTGCGGGCGAAGCGCGCCGGCGCCAGCGGGAAGCCGTAGGCGCGCAGGAGATCGGAGGTCTCCTCCGGCAGCAGGTCGGTGCGCCCGACCCCGGCGGCGCGCGCCACGACCGCTTCGGCCGCCGCGCGGTCGGCGGGGTACGACACGCTCCGCCCCTCGGGGCGGTCGCGGATGCGACGGTAGCGGTCGAGCCCCGCCATCGCCCGGGCCGCCTCCTCCGGGAAGAGGTAGACCGGCACGCCGGCGCGCCGCAGATCCTCGACCCCCTGCCGCCCCTGCTCCTTCCCCATGAAGCAGGTGAGGATCGGCTTGCCGGCGTCGCGTGCCGCGTCGATGATCGCCCGCGCCACCTCGACGGCATTGATCATGATCGGCGAGACGAAGATGACGATGAGCCCGTCGACCGAGGGGTCGCGCTTGAGGATCGCGAGCGCCGCGGCGTAGCGCGCCGCATCGGCCGAGGCGATCATGTCGACCGGGTTTCGCACGCTCGCCTCGGGGACCAGGACGCGCCGCAGCGCCTCCTGCGTGGCGGCCGGCAGCTCGACGACGTCGAGCCCGAGGGTGGCGCAGGCGTCGGTCGCCATGATCGCCGGGCCCCCCGCGTTGGTCAGGATGACCACCCGGTTGCCGGCCGGCGGCGGCTGGTGCGCGAAGGCGGTGGCGAGCGTGAACATCTCGCTCAGCGACCCGACGCGCACGACGCCGCACTGGTCGAACAACGTCTCCACCGCCGCCTCGGTCCCGGCCAGCGCCCCGGTGTGGGAGTAGGCGGCCCGCGCCCCCGCCGGCGTGCGTCCGGCCTTGACCGCGAGGATCGGCTTCTTGCGCGTGACCCGGCGCGTCAGGGCGGCGAACTTCAGCGGGTTGCCGAAGGACTCGAGGTACATCAGGATGACGTTGACCCGCGGGTCGTCCTCCCACGCCTCGATCAGATCGTTGCCGGAGATGTCGGTCTTGTTCCCCATGCTGACGAAGTAGGCGATCCCCAGACCGATCTCGTGCGCGTGCGCCAGGATCACCTCCCCCAGGGCCCCGCTCTGCGACATGAATCCGGCCGAGCCGCTCTGCGGCCGCGTGGCGGCGAAGGTGGCGTTCATCCGGCACTCCGGGTCGGTGTTGATCACCCCCATGCAGTTCGGACCCACCATGCGGATGCCGGCGGCACGCACGCGCTCGCGCAGCCGCTCCTCCTCGCGCGCTCCCGCCTCTCCGACCTCGCGGAACCCGGCGGTGATCACGACGAGGCCCCGCACCCCCACCGCCACCGCGTCGTCCACCACGCCGGACACCAGCGCCCGCGGCACGACCACCACCGCCAGGTCGACGACCTCCGGCAGATCCCGCAGGCTCGGGTAGCAGCGGATCGAGTTGATCGCGTGCGCCCCGGGATTGACGGGATAGACCGATCCGCTGAAGCCGTACTCGATCAGGTTGCGCAGGATCTCCCGGCCTATTGTCTTTTCCTGGCGCGAGGCGCCGACCACCGCGATCGATCGCGGCCGGAAGATGGCGTCGAGGGTGTTCGCCATGGGCGGCGGATCATAGCATGGCGTCTTCCGAGCCCCGGCGTGCCGACCCGGAGCGCGACTTCTTGACAGCGTCCGGGGCGACCAATACGATGAGACGCCTTGGGGGGCCTGCTCCATGGACACGCGCGCGCGCGAACGGATCATCGATCTCTCGCTCGGATATGCCTCTCTGGCGCTCTTCGCCGCCTCGATCGCCACCCTGATCTGGTTCCTGCTGTCGATCGTCAACCAGCCCGAGGAACGTGTGGACGCCATCCAGCGTGAGCTGTTTCGCGCCACCGACGGGCGCGGCGACCCGAGCGCCACCTTCGACGCCCTCCTGATCCTCGCCTGGGGGTTCCTGCACTCCTTCATGGCGCGGCCGCGCTTCAAGACCAACTTGCAGAAGGTCCTCCGCCCGCACCGGCACGCCGCCGTCTACTCGCTGGTCGCCAGCGCCGGTCTCATCGCTCTATGCCTGCTCTACCGGCCGATCCCGCGCCAGATTTACGCCCTCGAAGGAGGCGCCGCGCTCATCACGCGCCTGCTCTTCTGGCTCGGCTGGGCCCTCTTCCTCTACTGCTGGCTCCATCTCGACCTGCTGGAGGTCGTCGGCCTGCGCCCGATCCTGCGCAACCTCGCCAGCCAGCCCACGCCTCCCGCCCCCTTCCGCCCGACCGGCCCCTTCCTCTGGGTCCGCCACCCGGTCGAGCTGGCGTTCCTCATCGTCTTCTGGGCCGCCCCCGGGATGACCGTCGGGCATCTTCTCTTCGCGTCGTTGATGACCCTCTACACCTTCATCGGCGCCGACTTCGAAGAGCGCCGGATGCTCGACCTCTACGGCGCGACCTACGCCGAATACATGAAGCAGGTGCCGCAGATCGTCCCGCTGCCACACTAGTCTCCCCCGCGACCTGCAGCGCACCTTGCCCGGGCATCTCCGCCTGCCCGCCGCGCTGAGGCGCGCCGGCGCCGCTGCCTGGACTCCGCGCAGGCTTTTTTTCCTCATATCCCGCCCGCGCCCTCCGCTCCATACTTCCGTCAGACCCGACCGGTGAGTTCCGGTCGACTCAGTCCAGGGTGACGCCGATGCGCCGATTGCCGAGTCGCTTCCTCTTCCAGTCCGCTGCTCTGCTCTGGGCCCTGTCCGCTCTTGGCTGCCAGGGCGCCACCAACGACACCACCAAGATCATGTCGTCGACTCCCCCGCTCGACGGCGAGTGGTTCGTGACCTCGGCCACCTCCCTCGCAGAACTCGCGGGCCTGAACGGGCCCCGGCTCATCTATGGATCGTTCCGCATCACGCAGGCCGGCTCTTCTTTCTCCCTCG
>DASTNM010000207.1:0-2279 GCA_035762745.1 Candidatus Polarisedimenticolia bacterium | reverse complement strand
GCGCGGCACCGGCTCGACGACGCGCACCAGCGCCTTCACGGGGTCGCCGTGCACCGGGTGGCCGAAGGGATCGCGCGTCATCGCCCAGGCCTCCTGGGCGAGCGGCAGCGGGTCGACGCCGGGGCGGAAGTCGGTCCGCCCGAGACGATGGATCTCCTCCGGCCGCGCGCTGAACGGCCGGTAGGCGAGCGCCTCGGCGCCTCCCGCGGCCTGGCCCGCGGTCCCTTTCGCGCCGCCGGACTCCGCGCCCGGGTCCGCCATGGCGATCGGCAGCTCGCGCCGCCGCGCCACCGCCATCAGGATGTCGATCAGCACCCCCATCTGGTCGACCGTGGCGACGCTGCCGAGGCGGATCGTCCTCCCCTGGCGCAGTAGCGCCGGGAAGAGGGCCATGAGCGTCTCGCGGTCGGCGCTCACGAGCCCGGCGCGCAGGCGCCGGTCCTGAAGCCTGAGGAGGATGTCGGCGAGCCGGTCGCGGTCGAGCGCCGCGGCGTACTTCAGGAAGCGGCGCAGGATCTTGCCGCTCTTGGTCGTCGGTAGGCTCGGGACATAGAAGATGTCATCGGTGGTCGGGGCGACGTGGCTCCCCTTGGCCTCGGTCACCGCGTCGCGGATCTGGTTGTCGAGCAGGCCGCCGGTCTCGTGCCCCTCGCGCAGCTTCACGAACAGCACCGGGTTGTCGCCGCGCACCTCCGCCGGGATGCCGATCGCCGCCACGTTGGCCACCGCCGGATGGCCGCGCACCGCCCCCTCGATCTCCTGCGTGCCGACGCGGTGCCCGCTGACGTTCAGCACCTCGTCGTCGCGGCCGAGGAAGGTCAGCGTGCCGTCGGGGTTGACCACCCCGGCGTCGCCGGTGTTGTGCCATCCCGGGACCGCCGTGTGATAGATGTCACGGAAGCGCGCGTCGTCGCGCCAGTCGCCGCCGCGCGTCCAGGTGCCCCGGGCGATCCCCGGGTTGCCGCGCACGAAGACCGTCCCCTTCTCGCCGGTCGCGGCGCGCCGAGCCGCCACCTGGTTCCCCTCCTCGTCGTGAATGACGAAGACGCCGAGGTCCGCCCACGGCAGCGGGCGCGCGGCGGCGTTCGGCGTCTGGGGGTAGGCGCCCGGCGTCGCCCCGGTCTCCGGCCCCGAGTCCTCGGTGCGCCACCAGCAGTTCTCCATCGGACCGATGTGCGCCTCCCACCAGGCCTGCACCGCCGCGTCGAGCGGCTCGGCGCAGGAGCAGGAGGTGTAGCGACGCGCGTCGAGCAACGCCTCGGCCGCGAGGCGACGGACCTCCTCGCGGAGCGGCGCGATCGCGGCGTCGTCCAGATCGGCGGCGGCGCCCGTCTCGTTGGAGCCGTTGCCGCCCTCGCGACGCGCCACCGCCAGCCCCGCCTCGAAGAGACGCGGCCAGTCGGAGGGCCGCCCGGACCAGTGCGCCAGGTAGGCGGCGCGCATGCAGTACGACAGCCGCGCCAGCCCCCGCGCCTCGATCGCCCGCTGGATCTCCGCCAGCGTCGCCTCGCCCGCACGGTGCCGGAGGCTCGACAGGTCGTGCGAGCGGATATGCTCCGGGTCGTCCCCCATCGCGGCGCGGATCCCGGTCACCCCCGTCTTCAGGAAGTTGACGCGGTAGCGCTCGACGGCGGCCCACAGCCGGTCCTCCGTCGGCACGAAGCCGACCAGCACGCTCGTCATGCCGTAGACCAGAGGCCCCCAGCCGACGAACGACTGCCCGGTGATCCATCCCGGGTCGGCCACCGTCAGGATCCGCTGGTCGCGGCCGAGCCCGAAGAGGGTCCGCAGCAGGAACGGCAGGCGCGCCAGGTAGCCGCCGTGCGTGTGCACCAGCCCCTTCGGCTTGCCGGTGCTGCCGGAGGTGAACATGACGAAGAGCGGGTCCTCCGCCCCCATCGGCTCCGGGGCGGGGCCGAAGGCCGCCGCGCCCGCCTCAACGGAACCGTTCGCGGCGCCGGCCGCGGCGGCCTCCCCCGCCGCCAGGAAGTCGTCCCACGAGATATCGCGCCCCTCGACCCGGCCCGACTCACCGCGCGTGCCGAGGCGGCGCAGCACCACCACCTTCTCGACCTGGCTCTTCAGAAGGTCGAGCCGCGCCGCGATGGCGCGCAGCAACCCCGCCTGCTCCGTGCCGCGTCCCTCTTTGTCGTGGCGGTCGAGCAGCCGCGCCGCCCGGTCGATCCGCTCGACCATCGAGAGGTCGCCGGAGGCGTCGGACCGGCCCAGGATGAGCGACTCGAGATTCCCGGACCCGTGGCCGGCCACGCGCCGGTCGC
>DASTNM010000206.1:0-4429 GCA_035762745.1 Candidatus Polarisedimenticolia bacterium | reverse complement strand
GCCTGGAGCAGACCCTCGAGGCGATGGCGCGCGCCGACCGGGAGCATGCCGACTCCTGACGGACCCGTCGCCCTGCTGGGCGACGCGCACCTGCGCGAGGGAGATGCCGAGGTCGCCGCGTTCGTCGGCTTCGTCGACGCGCTGCCGCGCGACATCCGCACCCTCGCCATCCTGGGAGATCTCTTCGCCGTCTGGATCGGACGGCCCGACCTCGTCCGTCCGCACCACAAGGCGGTGATCGAGGCGCTGCGGCGCCGGCGCCAGCGCGGCTGCCGGCTCCTGTACGTCGAAGGGAACCACGATTTCTTCCTGTCCCCCCTCTACCAGGGCGGGCTCTTCGACCGTCTCGAGCCCGACTCGCTGGATGAGGCGCTGGCCGGGCGCCGCGCTCACCTGGCGCACGGCGACCTGGTCAACTCGCGCGACCGCCAGTACCTCGCCTGGCGCGCTCTCTCCAAGAACCGTCTGTTCTTCGGAACCTTCAACCTGCTGCCGGCGACGCTGCGCCACGGCATCGCCGACCGCCTCGAGCGCTCGCTGGCGGGCACCAACCTCGAGTTCAAGGGGGGCTTCCCGCTGGCCGAGTGCGAGGCCTACGCCCGCCCGCGCATCCGCGCCGGCGCCGAGGTGATCGTCTTCGGTCATTTCCACGAGGAGCGGCGGATCGATTATCGGGAGGGGGAGCGTCAGGGGAGCGTCTTCGTCCTGCCGGCCTGGCGCGCCGGTCACCGCTATCTCAGGGTCGATCCCGGGAGAGAGCCGGTCTTCGTCTCGCCCTGAGCCTCAGCGGTTTCGGCACGCACGACGGCATCGAACAGCTCGAGGAGCCTCAGGGTCACGGGGCCGGGGCGGCCGTCGTGCACCGGCCAGCCGTCGCACCGTCTGATCGGCAATATCCCTTTGAGTGTGCTGGTCAGGAACGCCTCCTCGGCGCGGCGCAGGTCGTCCGGGCCGAGCGCCTCCTCCGAGACCGGCAGGCCGCCGCCCCGGGCCAGTTCCAGGGCGAGGTCGCGGGTGATCCCCCGCAAGATGCCGGTCTCCAGGCCGGGCGTCAGCAGGCTGCCGCCGCGCACCAGGAAGACGTTGCTCGAGGCTCCCTCGGCCAGGCGCCCCTCGGGACTCAGGAGGATCGGCTCGAAGACTCCGAGAGGCCGCGCCTCCTTCCAGGCCAGGAAGTTGTTCAGGAGGTTGCTCGACTTGATCGCCGGATCGACAGCGCTCACCGCGTTGCGGGTCACGCGGACGATCGCGACGTCCACCCCTTCCCGGTGCCAGCCCTCGGGGATCAGAGGGCAGGGGCGCACGTAGACCACCACCGTCGGCGGCCCGCACGGTTCGGGGTCGTAGCCGATGGGACCGACGCCGCGTGACAGCACGACCCGCACCGCCGACTCCGGGTTGGCGGCTGCGGCCAGCGCCCGCCCGATCTCCTGCTCGACATCGACCGGCGCCCGGTCGAGCGCGATGCCGAGCTCATCGGCCGAACGGCGCAGTCGCTCCAGGTGCTGGCGGAGGCGGAATGGACGGCCGCCGTAGGTGCGGATCGTCTCGTAGACGCTGTCGCCGAAGAGAAATCCGCGGTCGAGGGGGGAGACCGCCGCCTCGGCCGGCGAGGTCAGGGTTCCATTGACGCTGATCCGATCGGACACGGTGTTATCATACGCCGTCCCTCGGAAGCCACCGCGTATGATCCTCGGAGTCGGGTTCGATCTCTGCGACGTGAACAAGCTGCGCCGGGCCCTGGCGCGGCCCGGGTTCCGCGAACGTGTCTTCGACCCGATCGAGGTGCGCTCCTGCGATCGCCGCGCCCGCCGCGAGGAGCACTACGCCGCACGCTTCGCCGCCAAGGAGGCCTGCCTCAAGGCGTTGGGAACCGGCTGGGGCGATGGCGTCGGTTTTCGGGACGTGGCGGTGAGCGGCGCGGGCGGCCCTCCCTCTCTGCGCCTGAGCGGTGGCGCCGCCCGACGCGCCCGCTCTCTCGGCGTGACACGCTCGCATCTGACCCTGAGCCACAGCGGCGACTACGCCGCCGCCGTGGTCGTCCTGGAGGGGGCCTCCACCGGGCCGCGGCGCCCCCGGAGATCGGGTCGATGACGGGTGAGGCCGGGACGCGCGAGGCGCGGGCCGTGCAAAGGCGCCAGCTGGGTGTCGTGATCGCCCTGACCGGCGCGATCCTGGTCGTCGAGGTCGCCGGCGGGATCATCTCGGGAAGCCTGGCGCTCCTGTCGGACGCCGGGCACATGCTGACCGATCTCCTGGCCCTGGTCCTCAGTCTGATGGCGATCCGCTTCGCCTCCCTGCCGGCGACCCCCGAGAAGAGCTACGGCTACCACCGCCTCGAGATCCTCACCGCGCTCGTGAACGGATCGTTCCTGGTGGCGATCTCGGCGGCGGTCCTCTACCAGGCCTTCCGGCGGTTCGCCGAGCCGGCGCCGGTTCAGAGCGGGGTGATGACCGGAGTCGCGTTCGTCGGGCTCCTCATCAACCTCGCGGCACTGAGAATCCTGTCGCGCTCGCACCAGAGCCTGAACATCCGCGGCGCGCGCATGCACATCGTCGGCGACACCCTGTCGTCGCTCGGCGTGGTGGCGACCGGCGCCGTCATCGCCCTCACCGGCTGGTACCGGCTCGACCCGATCGTCGGAGCCGTGATCGCGGTGGTGATCGTGGTCGGCTCCGTCCGCCTGGTGCGCGAGGCCGTCGACGTTCTGCTCGAAGCGACCCCTTCGGGCATCGCCCTCGATGAGGTGAGCGCCGCCATCGCCACCGTTCCCGGCGTGATCGAGGTCCACGACCTGCACATCTGGAGCATCACCACCGGCCTTCCCGCCCTCAGCGGCCATGTCCGCGTCGAGGACGGCCGCAACGCCCGCAGCGACGAGACGCTCAACCGCATCAAGCAGACGATGCGCGACCGCTTCGGGATCGTTCACACCACGATCCAGATCGAGTCGCGCGGCTACCAGGAGCTCGGGGAGGTGCATTGAGTTGGTCAACAATCTCCGACGCTTCAGGGCGCGGCTGCCTCCGGGTGTAACACAGAGCGGGCTCATCGCAGAGCGGTCTGGGAATTGAGGCTTGCCGTGTCCGGCGCAGAGGCCGTGGCGCGCGGGTCGAGAGTGCATGACTCACTCCTTCGCTTGCACATAGCAATTCATGAAGCACCCCTGTTGCCCGTAGGGCAGATCAACTGAAATACATCTCCGTCCCTGAGGTTCTTGAGAGGAAGGACGCCCGGATAGGCCTCGGTGCGCCCGGAGCGGATATCGGCGCCGGAGTGCTCTACGATCCCTGGATCGCACACCATGAGGCGATCACGGAGGGTATCTTAGGAAGGCCAACGTCATCAGGGTCCGAAGAGACAGTCGAACCCCAGCTCGCAGCTCTTTCCAGTCTTGAGTCCGAAGTGGTTCCCGGCGTTCAACCCGAGGCCGCCGAACCAGGATGGAGAGCGGATGCCGGTCCCATAACCGAGGAACGGCTGATGGTCAGGGTAGCGTAAGGTGCCGGGGGCGCCGCCGACCGCGAGGACGGAGTAAACGACGACGGGCGCCGGGGCGGCGGGCGGCTCCGGAGGGTTGTTGATGTTGATGACGATGGTCGTTCCGTCCCGAGGCTCGTCCGGCGCGCTGGTCTTCTGGATCGCCTCGATCGGCTCGCATGCCGGGCCCGGTGGAGCCGCCGCGTCGACCTGGCGTCCGGGCAGGAAGCGGCCGAACTGATCCAGGTTGGTCAGCACGACGGTAGGCCGGCCGTTTCGATCGAGGACGCGATAGATCAGGAGCCCGGGCGACTGGTCGATCACTTCGAGGGCGCCGGGATCAGTCGGTGGAGAAGCGGGAGATTCGCCGGCGAGGCAAAGCAGCCCGGGCATCAGGCCGGCGGCCGCGACGATCGAGAAGGCTCGCTGCGCGACTCGCATAGACAAATCTTAGCACCGTTCGGTGAAAAGGCGAGGTGTGCTATCCTGGGCCCCGATCACGACGAAACTCACTTCTCAGCGTGAAATCGCCCTCCTCGAGGATGAGGCGGAGGGGCCCGGAACGGGGATGCGGGGCAAGAGGGGCAGGGTGACGCAGCGCCTTCCGACGCCGGGCCGCCTGGTCCTGGAGGATGGCGCGGTCTTTCCCGGTTTCTCCTTCGGAGCTCCGCGCCCGGTCGCGGGGGAAGTGGTCTTCACGACCGGGATGGTCGGTTACCCCGAGGCCCTCACCGACCCTTCCTACCGCGGCCAGATCCTCAGCTTTACCTATCCCTCACAGGGGAACTACGGGATTCCCGCCCTCCGGGTGCCGACTGACGATCGGCGGGCCGCGCCCGGCACTGTCGGCGTTCCCCCCGCCCGCCCCTGGGAGTCGGACCGGGTGCAGGCGGCCGGTGTGGTCTGCGCCTCCTACTCGGAGGAATATTCCCACTACAGCGCCGCGTT
>DASTNM010000205.1:0-5030 GCA_035762745.1 Candidatus Polarisedimenticolia bacterium | reverse complement strand
CTGGAGAGCAAGGTCGGGACCGCCCGCGGCAGACGATAAGGGGGGATCCTCGAGCTCCGGGCGCTGTCTTCTTTGCGCGGGGGGGAGCTGAGGGAGCGCGGGCAATTGCCTGAGGTCTCCCGCAAACCGGCCGGCCCGGTGAATCGGTAGCACGGTGGCATTCTGCGGGAGGGCGGTCGCCGGGCCCGCCCCGTCGGAGGCGTTGGCGGCAGGGCCTCCCGGAGCGACGAGCAGGACCACTCCAAGACAGCAGACGACCCCGAAGATGACCCCGATCGGCTTCCGGACCGGCATACTTGGCCTCTGTCTCCCCGAAGTGGGATTGGACAACTGATCCAAGAGTGGTGTTTACCGCGAGGATCTCGTTCAGTCAAGCGAGAATCGTCGCGTACGCCGCGCGGCATCGAGGCGAACCTGTCCCTAGCTCGACCGATGCCAGGTCAGTGTAAAGATGTTGCCGCGAAACGAAGGGAGGAAACCGACCAGGGGAGGCTTGTAGAACATCCTCAGGGAGCTGACGTTTCCCCGCCAGCCATAGCTTGTCTCGATCCGCGCCGACAGCTCATTCGTTCCGGAATGCAGCATCCACCTGAATGTCGCGGAGGTGGCCGGCACCCAGTCCGTACTACTCTCGGAGCGGACCAGGAACCTCTCGAATGTCGGACTGTTGCTGCTCAACAACGCCACTTTCAGGATTCTGTTCGTGAGGCGCTCGTTCGCCAGAAGAATGACGGTCTGATTGAGTGCGTAGCGAAAATCGTCCTGATCTCCGGTCTCCGGACGCTCCGGAAACGACTCCTCGGCCTCCTTGCTCCGCCACGCCAGAAAGTCGGAGGTGATCACCAATTGGTCCCTGCCGACCTTCGGGTAAGTTCGATAATTGCTCGCAGGGACGAGCGTTCTCCAGAGACCATTGCTTTTCACCTCGATCGGCTCCGACAGCTGGTTGGCCAGCAGGCCGATCGAGTACAGGCGGTAGTGGCTCAGATCGTCTCGAGTGACGGTTTTGCGGTTGCCCTTGGAGTCGACCTGCACGATCCCGCCAAGGTCGTCCTTCCAGTAGGCACGGTAGAGGTCCCGGCCCCTCATGGGAACGCCGTTCCGCTCGTAATTGATGTCGTAGGTGGGGTCCATCAGGACCCACCGATTGTAGTCGTCCGACCAGACCGCAACAACGAAATGCCCGGGCAGATCAACGTATCGCGCATGCAGACCCAGGGATTGACAGGCCTGCAGGAACACGACGGCATACTGGGCGCAAAATCCCCTGTTGCCATACTTCCTGGCCAGGCGCAGTATCTCAACCGCGTCCCAGGGTGGGTAATAGAAACTTCCGCTCTGCTCCCACTGCCTGCGGGTCCAGGCTCTCAACGAGACGATCTTCTCGAATTGTGTCTTGGCGCCGGAGACCACCTCGTCCAGCTTTTCCTGGCTTCTCAAGAGCTGCAGCCGTGGATGGTGAAAATCATCCTCCCGCAAGGTATACGAAGAGACCGGGAACTCGCCGTTGCGCTCGCTCGTGACAAAGACGATTTCCGATTGAGCGACCCACCCAAGCAGGCCGGCGGCCATCACCAGGGCGGCGCTGACGACGATTCGCCGGCGGGTCTGGCGACGCACAGTCTGGTTCAGGTCGTGAGGTGTCGTCATGTCCTCCGGGTGACCGGCACGCCTCCTCGACTCGTTAGAGGATCTCCACTCGATACAATCTGATCCAGCGCTGTGTTGAATGCAAGCAGGCGGCAGGAAAGGGCGGCTGCCGCCGGGGAGCAGGGAAACCGGCCCGGTCACCGGAACGGGGTGCGGCTCAGGAAGCGGGTCGCCGACTCCCCCGGATATTACGGAATTGTATGGCGCCGGCACAGGCGCCGGCGGCGTGGTGCCGCATCCTCTTGACCTCCGCACCCACATACACAACCATACGCCCGCGGGCCGGGGGCGCGTCATAACGCGCCGCTTCGAGGCCTGAACCACCCGGCCGCCCTTGTGACGCACCGATCAGGAGGCAGTCGATGAACATGAACCGGGCCGTGCAGGTCACCTACTTCTTGTTTCGGGTCGTGGCAGGTTTCCTGTTTTTCCAGGCCGGGAGCGTGATCCTGTTCGGATGGTTCGGTGGAATGCCCGGCCAACCGGGCGTCACTCCCCCGTTGATGTCGCAGATCGGCATCGGCGGGGTACTCGAGCTCATTGGCGGTCTAGCCATCGTGCTCGGTCTTCTGACCCGCCCGGTCGCCTTCATCCTCTCCGGCGAGATGGCGGTCGCCTATTGGCAGTTTCACGCGCCGAATGGCGGGTGGCCGCTTCAGAACCAGGGGGTGCCGGCCGTCCTGTTCTGTTTCATCTTCCTGTACATGGCCGCGCATGGGGGCGGCGACTGGAGCCTCGACGCGCTGTTGCTCCGATGCAAACGCCGGGGCGACAAGAACGCGACCGGAGGGGAAGGAGCCATGCATCATGCCTGAGGCGGATCAGGGCAAGGAAGCCAAGGAATTCCATCTCGATCGTCCGGCGCGGAACCAGCCGTTCTTCCTGAAGGGGGCCGGCGCCCTCGACTGGGGGATGCAGAACCGGTTCTCGCGGATCTTCGACCCCGGATCGGGGCGCACGGTCATGCTGGCGATCGACCACGGCTACTTCCAGGGCCCGACGACCGGCCTGGAGCGGATCGACGTGAACATCGTGCCCCTCCTGCCCTACTGCAACGCGCTGATGCTGACACGCGGCGTGCTGCGCACGATGATCCCGCCGACCTTCACGCACGGCCTCGTGCTGCGGGCCAGCGGCGGCCCGACCATCCTCAAGGAGCTGTCGCACGAGGAGATCGCCGTCGACATCGAGGACGCCTGCCGCCTCAACGTGGCCGCGCTCGCGGTGCAGGTGTTCGTCGGCGGCGAGCACGAAACGAAGTCGATCCACAACATGACCCGCCTCGTCGACGCCGGGCTGCGCGCCGGCATTCCGGTGCTCGCCGTCACCGCGGTCGGCAAGGAGATGGTGCGGGACGCCAAGTATTTCCGCCTCGCCTGCCGCGTCTCCGCGGAGCTGGGCGCCCAGTTCGTCAAGACCTACTTCGTCGCCGAGGGGTTCGACACCGTCGTCGCCTCCTGCCCGGTGCCGGTGATCATGGCCGGCGGCAAGAAGCTCCCCGAGCTCGACGCCCTCACCATGGCCTACAACGCCGTCGACCAGGGGGCGGCGGGCGTGGACATGGGCCGGAACATCTTCCAGTCCGAGGCGCCGATCGCGATGCTGCAGGCGGTTCGCAAGGTCGTGCACGAGAAGATGAAGCCGCGCGAGGCCTTCGATCTGTACCAGTCCCTGGTCAGGGCTTCGCGTACACCCGCCGGCCGCCGACAAACGTCTGAAGGACCTGGACGTCCTTGAGCTCGTCGACGGGCACGCCGAACACGTTCCTGTCGACGACGATGAAATCGGCCAGCTTGCCGGGCTCGAGGGAGCCCTTGATCCTCTCCTCGCGGCCGATGAGGGCGCCGTTGCGCGTGTAGAGCGCCAGCACCTGCGGCACGGTGAGCCGCTCCTCCGGCGCGAGCACCTCGCCGCTGATCAGCTCGCGCCGCGTCACACCGGCCCAGATGCCCCACCACGGGCTGATCGGCGTCACCGACACGTCGGACCCGCCGCCGGCGACGATGCCGTTTTCCAGGTACGACCTCCCCGGATAGGACCAGCGCACGCGCTCCGCGCCGTACTTCCTGAACCAGGAACCGATCCAGTAGACGAACGGGGGATCGCCGTCCACCATCACCCCCCGCTCCCGCAGCCGCTTCTGGATCGCCGGCGTTGAGATGCCGCAGTGAACGATGCGGAAGCGCGGATCGCGCAGGTCGAGCGCCTTGATGGCGGCGGCGTAGGAGTCGAGCACTTGATCGATGGCCCGGTCGCCGATGGCGTGCGTCGTCAGCTGCCAGCCGGCGGCGGCCAGCATCCGATGCGCCTTTCGCATCTCCTCCGGCTTCCAGATCAGCAGACCGAGGTTGTCCGGCTCGCCCTCGACGCCCGGCGGATAGATGGCGATGGTCCGCGCCCCCATCCCGCCGTCGGCGAACATCTTCACGGCGCCGAGCTTGAGCTCCTCGTCACCGAAGCCGGTGTGCAGCCCGGTCTGCACCAGCTGGGAGGCTTCGGCCAGGCTGCCGACGACCGGGACCATCTGCACCCGGGCCTTCAGCCCGCCGCGCTCGTGGGCCCGCTGATATCCGGCCCGGTCGGCCGGCGTGCGCAGGATGTCGTGAATGGTCGTCAGGCCGACCTCGACGGCCTTCTCGGAGGCGAGCGTCGCCGCCCGCTCGGCCAGATCGGGCGGCTCGGGCGGCAGGCGGGCCGTCATGAGATCCATCGCCGCGTCCTTCAGGATGCCGGTGGGATCGCCGCGCCGATCGTGCTCGATCACCCCGCCCGGCGGCTCCTTCGTGTCGCGCGTGATGCCGGCCTGCCTCAGTGCGGCGCCGTTCGCCACCGCCAGGTGGCCGCTGACGTGGACCAGGTAGACGGGGTTTGCGGGAGAGATCGGATCGAGATCCTGCCGGGTGACGTATCGGCGCTCCGCCAGCTTGGCGTCATCCCAGCCGGAGCCGGTGATCCACTCGCCCGGCTTCGTCGCCGCGACGCGCTCCCCGACCCTCCGGACGAGGTCGGCGATCGACCGCACCTCCGGGAAGCCGGCGTCGATCTCCCCTTGCAGGATCCCCTTGGCCCAGTCGAGCGCGTGCGTGTGCACGTCGATGAGGCCGGGGAGCACGGTCTTTCCCCCCAGGTCGATGACCTGTGTCCCGTCGCCCGCGCAGGCAGAGACCTCCTCGTTGCCGCCGACGGCCACGACCTTTCCGTCGCGGGCGGCGAGCGCCTCGACCAGGCGCCCCCCGGCATCGAGCGTGGCGATCCTCCCGTTGATCAGCACCAGCCCGGCATCGCGGCACCCGGGGCCGGCTGCGGCGCCGGTCGCGGCGGCCAGGAGCAGCGAGAGAAGCGGGATGAGACGGCGCGCTGTCATGTGGGGATCCGGCGCT
>DASTNM010000204.1:0-6718 GCA_035762745.1 Candidatus Polarisedimenticolia bacterium | reverse complement strand
TCCGCATGACCCGCGACCTCAACCGTCTGGCCACGGCGGCCGGGCGCGTGGCGGAGGGCGACCTGCCGCCATCGGTCGAGAGCAAGCGACAGGACGAGGTGGGGCGTCTCATCGGCACTTTCAACCAGATGATCGGCCGGCTGCGCGAGCAGCGGGCGCTCGAGTCGCGGTTGCGGCACGCCGAGCGGGCCTCGGCCCTCGGCAAGCTGGCGGCGGCGGTGGCGCACGAGATCAGGAACCCGCTCAACCTCATCAGCCTGAGCATCGATCACCTGGGGCACGAGTTCCGGCCGGCCGACGCGGGCGCCGCCCAGGAGTACCGCTCGATCATCGCCTCGGTGCGTGACGAGCTGGTGCGGCTGAACCGGATGGTCAGCGACTTTCTGAGCTACGGCCGGCCGCCGCGGCTGACGCCGCGCGCCTGCCGGGTGGAGGAGATCCTCGAGGAGGTCCTGTCGCTGACCGTGCCCAAGGCGCGCCAGCAGCGGATCGAGATCGTGCGCCGCCTGGCGCCGGACCTGCCCGCGGTGCAGGCCGATCCGGAAGGGCTGCGGACCTGCTTCCTCAATGTGGCGATGAACGCCATCCAGGCCATGCCGACGGGGGGCGTGCTCGAGGTCGAGGCGATCGCGGCGCCGACCTCGGTGCGCGCGGGGGCGCCCGGGGTGGCCGTGTCGTTCCGTGATACGGGCGGTGGCATCGCCACGGCCGACCTGGAGCGGATCTTCGAGCCGTACTTCTCGACGCGCGAGGCGGGTGTCGGCCTGGGGCTGGCGATCACGCAGCGGATCCTCCAGGACCACGGCGGCGAGATCAGGGTGCAGAGCACCCCGGGAACAGGGACCACCTTCCGGGTCGAGATCCCGGTCGCCGGCCCGGGCGCCGCGGCGTCGCAGGACGCCGCCTGAGGGGTGATGCGATGGAGCCGAACCGGGTGCTGGTCGTGGACGACGAGCCGCCCCAGCTCGAGATCCTCAAGGCGATCCTCGGGCGGGAAGGATTCGACGTCGACACGGCGGCGACCGCCGAGACGGCGATCGCCATCCTGCGAGACGCTCCGCCAACCGTCATCCTGACCGATCTGAAGCTGCCGGGGCGCGATGGCATCGACCTCCTGGAGGAGGCGGCGCGCCTCGTGCCGCAGACCTGCGTCATCATCATGACCGCGCACGGCACCATCGACACCGCCGTCGAGGCGATGAAGAAGGGGGCCTTCGACTACCTGACGAAGCCGCTGGTGCGCGACACGGTGGTGCTGGCGGTGCGACGGGCGATGGAGAAGACGCGCCTGCTGCGCGAGAACCTGGCGCTGCAGCAGCAGCTCGTCGACCGCTTCTCGCTGGCCAACATCATCGGCGACCACGGGAAGATGCAGGAAGTCTTCCGGATGGTGTTCAAGGTCGCCCCGAGCACCTCGACGGTGCTGATCTACGGCGAGTCGGGGACCGGCAAGGAGCTGATCGCCCGCGCCCTGCACTACAACTCGCCGCGCGCCGGGCGACCCTTCCTGGCGATCAACTGCGCCGCCATCCCCGAGCCGCTCCTGGAGAGCGAGCTCTTCGGGCACGAGAAGGGGGCGTTCACCGGCGCCATCGCCCGCAAGATCGGCCTGTTCGAGGAGGCCTCCGGAAGCACGCTCTTCCTTGACGAGGTGGGCGACCTGGGGATGGCGATGCAGGCGAAGCTGTTGCGCACCCTGCAGGAAAAAGAGATCCGGCGCGTGGGCGGCAACGCCTCGATCCCGGTCGACGTGCGCATCGTCGCCGCCACCAACCGCAGCCTGACGCGGCTGATGCAGGAGGGGCGCTTCCGCGAGGACCTTTTCTATCGACTCAACGTCCTGACCCTCCTCCTGCCGCCTCTGCGCGAGCGCACGACCGATATCCCGCGTCTCGTCGACCACTTCATCGCCCGGCACGGGGCCGCAGGCGGGAAGGTGGTGCGCGGCCTCGACGGGCCCGCCCTGGCGGCGCTGATGAGCTACCACTGGCCCGGCAACGTGCGGCAGCTGGAGTCGGCGATCGAGCGGGCCGTGCTTCTCGCGGAGGGGCCGACGATCTCGCTCAACGACCTGCCGCTGGAGGTGCGGCAGCAGGGGCTGGCCACCGGATTGCCTATCGAGATCCCCGACACCGGCATCTCCTTCGAGGCGTTGGAGCGCGGTCTGATCCAGCAGGCGCTCGCGAAGGGGGGAAACGTCTCGCGGGCGGCGCGCCTCCTCGGATTGACCCGCCGCACGCTGCAGTACCGGCTGGAGAAGTTCGGCCTGTCGCACCCGACTGCCCCAGATGGGGCACCCGATGCACCGGAACGTGAAGATCCGGTCCCCATCCGGGGGATGACAGAGGTCGATCCGCGCAAGTCCCCGGTTACCTAACTCACTTCTCATCAAGTGCTTGCCACGATCTGTCCCGCCGCTGGCAGCGGCTGGCATCGGGGTTGCTCTATGTGAATCGTGTTCTTGTGCAATCCCATTCAAGGAAGGGGGTGAATCAGCATGAAGAAGATGTTGGTACTGAGCATGGCGGCCCTGTTTGTCCTTGGCGTCGCCTCTTTTGCCCTGGCGGCGGAGAAGAAGGCCGGAGAGCAGCATCACAGGGCGATCGGTGAGGTCGTGAAAATCGACGCCACCGCCAGGACGATCACCATCAAAGAGACGGTGAAGGGCGGCGAGGCGAAGGAGATGACCTTCACCCTGGCCGAGAAGGCGAAGGTGATGGTGCACGGCAAGCCCGGGACCCTCGACGAGCTCAAGGAGGGTGATTCGGTCACCGTGAAGTACGAGAAGAAGGATGGAGCGGACATCGCCGAGGAGCTTTCGGTGGCGAAGCCGCCGGCCAAGAAGGCGTAGTTCGCCTCCCTGGACCACAGCATCTGAAATGAAAGGGCGCGGCTCCGACAGGCCGCGCCCTTTCGCGTCTTGGCCGCCGCCCGTCTCTGGGGTATCGTTCTTCCGTGACCGGTGCACTGATGCTGGCGGCGGGGCTGGCCCTCGCGACGCCGCGGGATGAGTCGGCGGCCTCGCTGAAGAGCGCTCTCGCGGCACTCGATCTGCCGATTGAGGTCATCCCGGCGACGACCCCGCGGGCCTTCCTCGTCCTGGTGACGGGTGACGGCGGCTGGTCGCACCTCGATGCGGCGGTCGCCGCGCAGCTGGCCGAGGACGGGGTCTCCACCGTCGGGCTGAACGCCCTCAGGTACTTCTGGCAGGAGCGGCAGGTCGAAAACGCCGCGGACGATCTGCTGAAGATCCTCCGGGAGGTTGCCCGCGAGAGGCTGCCGATCTTCGTCGGCGGCTACTCCTTCGGCGCCGAGGTGGTGCCGGTTCTGCTCGACCGACCCCTCTTCACCCGCGAGTCTCTCTCGGGAATCATCCTGTTCGCCCCGGGACCGTACGCCTCCTTCGAGGTCCATCTCAGCGACTGGCTGCGCACGAAGGAGAAGCCGACGCCGCACAAGGTCCTCGATCACCTCGCCGCCCTGGCCGGCTGGCCGGTCCTCTGCCTGGCGCCCGAAAAGGACGAGGAGTCGATCTGCCCGGCGCTTGCCGGGAAGGAGAGACGGGAGGTGGTGCTGCTCCCGGGCGGGCATCATTTTGCGGGTGATTACGAGCGACTCGGACGGGAGGCCGCGCGGTTCATCGGCGCGATCCTGCCGCCGGGATCGCAGCCCGAGTCGACGCCCGCGACCGCGCCGCCGGGAGCGCGGACCGGAACGCAGACGGCACCTTCTCCGGACGGCGCCGGGCCACAGCCTGGCCCGCCATAGATGGTGGGCGGTTTGTCCAGGGGGGCTTTCCGCGATAGCATGGGTGCCGGACCCGGACATTCAAGGAGAAACCGATGAGCCGAAGCGTGAAACTCTACGACCTCGCTCCTTCGCCCCACAACATCAAGGTTCGCCTGGCGCTGGCCTACAAGAAGATCCCATACGAGAAGATCGCCGTCGACGGAATGAACCGCGAGCCGGTCGTCAAGGTCTCCGGGCAGCCGCTGACGCCGGTCCTGGTGCACGGCGACTCCGTCGTGTACGACTCCTACGCCATCACCCGCTACCTCGATGCCAACTGGCCGTCGCCCCCGCGCCTCTACAGCGCCGACCGGGCGACGATGCAGAAGATCGAGGAGTGGGAGAGCTTCGCCCGCAACGAGGCCACGCCACCGGTGGGCATCTGCTTCGGAGAGGCGTTTGCCAGGGCGGCGGACCCGGCCAGGCTGAAGAAGGCGAACGACATGATCAACCGGGCCGCCTCGCGCGTCGAGGAGTCGCTCGCCAGGACGCCGTACCTGATGGGGGAGTCGCCCAATGCGGCCGATTTCGCCCTGGCCCCGATGTTCTTCTACGGCACCCTGCCCGATTCGGCGGCGAAGCTGAGCCCGATCCACTCCTTCTTCCACAAGAACCTGCACGTCGAGGGATCGCCCCGGACGCGCGAATGGGTCGGGCGGTTGATGGCGCTGGAGAGCTAGAGCCGACGGATTCGGGCCGGCCTCAGCGCGGAGCCGCCTCGCGCGCCCGGGCCGCGTAGACCGCCCGGGCATCGGAGAGCGTCTTGAGGACCGAGTCCTTCTCGCCCGGGGTGTTGTACCCTTCGTGCGCCGCGGCCGCCTTGACGAGGCGGTCGACCCAGGCCAGGAAGAACTCCGCGTCGCTCGCCGATCGAACCGGCTCGTCGCCGACCGAGACGTAGATGGGGCTCGTGGTGCCGAACGGGTAGAGGTCGAGGATCGGCGTCGTCGGCCGGTCGCTCCAGGCGCGCAGCAGGTACCAGCCGCTCTTCTCGATCGCGATCGCCCCCTTCCAGGTCGCGGCGCTGCGATCACCCGCCAACGGCAGCGTCTCGACCACCCCGCCGGAACCGATGATCTCGAGATGATCCATCGGCACGATCGAGCGCAGCGTGGCGCGCACCTCGAGCCGGTGACGACCGGCCGGGAGCCGGATCTCGTCCCCCGCCTCCTTGCCTGCGAGCGTGAACGTCAGGAGAGGCGCGTTGGTCGCGAAGGTCCGTCCAGCGCGGATCCCGTCCAGGAAATGCCTGTGGTCGAGGGTCGGCCCGGCCTTCACGTAGACGCGCAGCAGGCCGACCGGCCCCCGCAACGAAGCGAAGTTGGGGAAGGCGTCGGTGCCGGCGCCGGCGGGGAGGCGGAAGCCGCAGTTGAGCAGGCGGTACCAGATGTTCGAGGTGATCAGGTGGTCGCTGAACCCCATCACCTCGAGGTAATCGACCTTGCCGAGGGCGACGTCGACCGGCAGCTCGTAGGTCAGCGGCTCGTCGGCGTCGGTCGGGTCCGGCGCCGCGTCGAAGGGATGCACGTACCCGCCGATCGCCCCGCGGGAGTGCGCCAGGTCCAGGACGTCGGCGTTGGTGGGGAAGAGGCTGGCGGCGGCCGTGTTGACGTACCCGGCGTAGTCGGGCATCAGGTAGTCCTCGAGGCCGAGCAGGCCGAGGTGGCCCCAGAACGAGGTGTGGAACTCCTGCCCGTGCATGATCAGCAGATTTCTGGTCGAGACGGGGTCGGGCCTCGGGCTGAAGTAGGCCATGTCGGGGATCCGCTGCTCCTTGTTGACGATCAGGCTCTCCACCACGTTGAGCCCCTCGGCCCCGGCCTGCAGCGCCAGATGACGTGGATCGTTGCGGTAGGAGCCGCCGTAGTTCATGTGGGCGTGCAGGTCACCGCACCACCAGCCGCGGGCCGGCAGGTTGTCGAGACGTCGCAGGACGAATGTCTCGGTGCGCGCGCCGCCGGCCGGCACCTCGACCCTCCGCTTCACCGTCCGGTATTCGAGCCCCTTCATCACCTCGACGGCGTAGACGCCGGCCGGCAGCGTCATCTCCGACTGCCCCTCGCTGTGGAAGTAGCCGTACTCGAAGCGCCGCTCGCTCCGGACGAAGGCCTCGTCGGCATGCCTCCAGGCGTCGTCGGGACCGAAATGCCTGTCGTCCGCCCCGGTGACCGAGACGCGGGCCGGCACCACACGGCCGCCGGTGCCGTCGAGGAGGCGCACGGTCAGCCGGCCCACCGGCCCGAGATGGTGTCGTTCCCTGATCGCGACGCGCCGCCGCGCCCCGCCGGGCAGCCTGATCACGAAGAGCGAGGTGTTCCCTCCCTCGTTGGAGATGTAGGCGATCCGGCCGCCGTCGCGTGACCAGCGAGGCGCGGTGGCGTCGAAATCGCCGTAGGTGAGCTGGAAGGGATCGCCTCCCTGGTCGGTCATCAGCCAGAGCTGATTCCAGGCGCGCCCGAGGTAGGAGCTGTAGACGACCCGATGTCCGTCCGGCGACCAGTCGGGGCGCGCCTTCCAGGTCGTCTCCTCGTCGTGGATTTCACGTCCGCGGGCGCCGGGACGCGCCTTCATGCGGAAGATGCCGCCGCTGCCCCAGATGTGCCCGCCGTTGGAGATGAACAGGATCTCGCTGCCGTCGGGCGACCAGGTGGGAGAGAGGTAGTGGTCGAAACGGCTGTAGTAGTAGCGCGGCAGTCCGCTGTCGTTGTCCTCGGTCAGGCGCTCGATCTCACCCGGCGCGCCGTTCGCGATCGTGATCGTGTGGATGTGGAAGCGCTGGTTGTAGAGCGTCGAGACGAAGGCCAGCCGCGTGCCGTCCGGAGACCAGCGCGGCTCGACGTTGACCGCGCCGTTCGTGGTGATCGCCTGCGTGACGCCCGACGCGACGTCGAGGATCCTCAGCTCCACGGCGTCGTCGTGGTACGCGGCA
>DASTNM010000203.1:0-4590 GCA_035762745.1 Candidatus Polarisedimenticolia bacterium | reverse complement strand
GCTCATCCAGTTCGACGAGAAGACCCACCTCTACAACTACCGGCACTTCATGGAGCGCCTGGGGGACGAGTTCAAGAGGTCGCGGCGCTACGGCAACCACCTGACGCTCTTGATGTTCGACATCGATCACTTCAAGATGGTCAACGACCATCACGGGCACGTGGCGGGCGACCAGGCCCTCAAGGAGTTCGGCCAGATCATGGTGCGCTCGGCGCGTGAGACCGACATCATCGCGCGATACGGCGGCGAGGAGTTCACGATCCTCCTGCCCCAGACCACCGCCATCCAGGGGCAGCGCCTCGCCGACCGCATCCGCCACTCGACCGAGTCACACCTCTTTCCGAACCCCGCCGGCCAGGAACCGGTCCGCATGACCGTCTCCGCCGGCGTGGCCACCTTCCCGATCAACGACCGGCTGCAGCGCCCCGAAGACCTCGTGCTGGCGGCCGACGACGCCCTCTACCGCGCCAAGGAGACCGGCCGCAACCGCACCTACGTCGATCCCCGCTCCATCTCCGCCTCCCGCTAGAACTTGACCTTCGGGACCTCCTTCGCACCTTGCTCGGCCTCGAAGTAGTCGCGCTCCGCGAAGCGGAAGAGACCGGCGACGAGATTGGCCGGGAAGCGCTTGATCGACGTGTTGTAGACGCGCACCGTCTCGTTGTAGCGCATCCGCTCCACGGCGATCCGGTTCTCGGTCCCCGCCAGCTCATCCTGAAGCCGGATGAAATTCTCGTTCGCCTTCAGGTTCGGATAGTTCTCGGCAATCGCCAGCAGCCGGCCGAGCGCCGCGGTCAGGCCGGCATTGGCCGCGGCGGCCTCGCGGGGCGACGTCGCGCCAGCGAGGCGGCTTCTGGCCTCGGCCACCGATTCGAAGATCTCTTTCTCATGCGCCGCATACCCCTTGACCGTTTCGACCAGGTTCGGGATCAGGTCGGCCCGCCGCTGCAGGACGTTCTGCACCTGGGCCCAGGCGGCGTCGATCTGCTCGTTCTGGGTCACCAGGCGGTTGTAGACCCCGGCCAGCGACAGTCCGGCCAGGAGCAGTCCCGCGACGATGATGACGACGACAATCAGACAGCCGGTCCATCCTTTGCTCATCGCGTTCCGCCTCCTTCGGGCTGGTGGAAGCGGTCCACCGTGCGGACCGCCTTGCTGAGCTGCTCATGGTAGCGCAGGAAGATCGACTTCGGATCGGCCTGCGGCGTTTCCCCCCGCCGCAGCCGCTCGACTTGCTCGAACGGCGCCGGGTCGAGCCTCGCCCTGTCGCAGAAGGCCGCCACAACATCCGCGTTGCTCCCCGGCGGCTCGCCCCCCAGGAGCCGGAGGCAGCCGCGGAACAGGGCGACGAAGGAGGTGTAGGAGTCCGTCAGAAGCCACTCTAGATCGCGCCTGCGAGCATGGCATTCGACATACCCCTCGCGCAACCGCATCAGCTTCTCGCGCAGCTCCCGCTCGCACTGCAGGCGCAGGTAGGCGCCCCGCACCTCCAGGCGCGCGAACGGGTCGTCGCCGTGGAGCACGACGCGGCCGGCGCGGATGTCGAGGAATTCGATCGGGAAGACATCGGCCGATTCCTGGATGAGGGCGGTCGTGAACAGGCGCGGCGCATGTTGCCCCTTGGCGCGCCAACGCTCGACCAGCGGCGTGAGCGTCTCCAATGTCGGCGGCTCGAGGTCCTCGAGCACCACGAGCATGTTGAAATCGCTGTGCGCCTCCTGGAAGTCGCCGCGCGCCGCCGATCCGTAGAGGACCACGCTATGGAGCCGGGTTCCCAGAGCCTCGCTCAGCCCCTCGACCATCCTCTTCACCACGGGGATCTGCATCGCCTGAGCCCTGTTCATCGTGTCACCTCGACCCTCCCTGCGAACCATGTCTCGCGCCCCGGCCGCCCGGCCGACCTGCTCAACGTCCGGCCCCGCCGCCGCCGAAGCCGCCACCGCCGAAGCCGCCGAACCCCGAACCGCCTCCGAATCCCCCGCCGAAGCCGCCGCCCCCCCAGCCACCGCCTCGCTGGCGAGAGCTGGACATCAGCAGCCAGAAAAGCCATGGGTGGCGGATCATCATGACCAGGGCCAGGATCCCGAGCAGCACCAGCATGAGCATGCCGCCCACCGATGGCCCCTCTCCCCGCCTCTCCGCGGCGCCCCCTCCGAGACCGTCGACGGTGACGCCAAACTCTCTCGCGGAGGCCTCGACCAGGGCGGCGCTCGCCTGAAACATCGCCGTCGAATAATCCTGACGCTTGATCCAGGGAACAACGTCCCGGTCGAGGATCGATCCCAGTCGCCCGTCCGGAAGATACCCCTCGACGCCGTACCCTGCGGCGATGAAGACATGTCCGTGCTCCGTCTCCAGCGCCACGACCAACCCGCGGTCTTCGTGCTTCCGGCCGACCCCCCACTCCGTCCCGGTCCGAACCGCGAGATCGCCTATCGTCTCGTCATCCAGGCGCGGGACGGTGAGGACGACGATCGCCACACCCGTCCTGGCGAACAGGTCGGTGTGGCGTCTCTCCATGATCGCCTTCTGTTCGGGAGAGATCACCCCGGCCAGGTCGTGCACCGAGAGACCGGCGGGCGGGGGCAGCACGACGCGGGCCGCAGCCGGCTCCACACACGCCGTCGCGAGGAACCCACCCAGGAGGAGCCACACAAGCCGCGCCGCCAGGGGCCTGTGCCGCGGCCCGGACTGCGCAGCCGGTCCCGTTCCGCGAAGAGTTCGCATCGGTTCCGGACCTACTTGCGCCGGCAGGTGACGCTGTCGGGTCGGGTGTTCTGGCAGCGGATCGACTCGGTCATGCCGGCGGCGAGCGTGCCGCAGGCGCTGGTCTGCGCGCTCTCCACGCTCTCCTTCTCGCTCCCCGAAGCGGCGGTGCGACAGACGGCGCCGCTCCCGAAGGTGACGCAGACCTCGCACTCGTACTGCGGAATCGCCAGGCTGAGGTAGATCACCACCATCCCGAAGATCCCCAGGAAGAGAACGGTGGCCCAGGTCGTCTTGCTCATGGCGTCCGGATTCTACAGGAAAACACCGCGCGACCGGGTCAACGGGACGATCGTGATGGGTCGACTCGAACCGGGGGCTGTCCCGTTATTCCAGTGTGATAAGGTTAGCCGCGATGAAGAAAACGGAGGTCGAAGTCAAGCTGAAGCTCGCCGACCTGGCCGACATCGGCGCGCGCCTGAAGGGAGTGGGCGCGCATCTGGTCCACCCGCGTGAATTCGAGGACAACCAGCTGTATGACTTCCCCGATTTCTCACTCAAGACACGTGGTGCGATGCTGCGCGTCCGGATTCAGGAACGCGCCTCGGTTCTGACCTACAAGGAGGCGCCGCGGGTCGAAGGTGGCGTCAAGCTGCGCGACGAGATGGAGGTCTCGGTCAGCAGCGGCGAGACCTTGTCGACGATCATCGGGCGGCTCGGGATGCGGCCGCTGTTCCGCTACCAGAAATACCGCGCCGTCTACGAGTACTCCGATCTGCTGATCACCGTCGACGAAACTCCGATAGGCCTCTTCATGGAGCTCGAGGGGCCCAAACCGTTGATCGACGAGATGGCGACGAAGCTTGGTTATAAAGCATCGGACTATATCGCCAAGAGCTACCTGGCGCTGTACCAGGATTACCTCAAGACGCGCGGCCTGCCTCTCAAGGACATGCTCTTTGAGACACCCTGATCATGGTGATCGCCCACTTCTACAGGCTGCGTGCCGTTTATTCCGGAACGGTTCCTTTGCCGTTATCGCAAGGAGCGACACCCCTGACCATGGGAATTACACCGGTCAGATTTTCCACAATTCAGACCTGTCGAGCCTTCTGGCCATTGTCGCCACGCCGACTTATGGCCGTTTAGCATAATGAGGGCGATGCTGCTGGCGGCCGGTCTGGGTGAGCGGATGGGGCCGCTCACCGAAGGGCGTGCCAAGCCGTCGCTCCCCCTCCTCAACCGTCCGATCATCGCGCACACCCTTGATCATCTGAGGCGGCACGGTGTCGACGAGGTGGTGATCAACCTGCACTACCTGCCGGAATCGATCCGAGGACTGGTCGGGGACGGCAGCCGGATCGGCTTGAAGATCCACTACTCCGAGGAGCCAACGATCCTGGGGACCGCCGGCGGTCTCAAGAAAGCGGAAGCGTTCTTCAAGGGCTCCGGGAGTTTCATAATGATCAACAGCGATTTCGTCAGCGACTGCGATCTCGGGGCCGTCGTCAAGAAGCACCGTGAATCGGGAGCGCTCGCGACGCTGGTTCTCACCCCGCCACGCCCCGGAACCGGCTATGGCATCGTCGAGCTGGGGGAGCGTGACCGGATCACCCGGATCGCGGGGAAGCCGCAGGGCGATCCCGACCCGCGCGCAGGGCGCTACAACTTCACCGGCATCCACGTCCTGGAGCCCGAAATTCTCGATGTCATCCCACCCAAAGGGAAGAGCGAGATCAACAGCGAAATCTACCCAGCCCTGATCTCGTCGGGAAAGGTGATCAAGGGATTCATCCATGCCGGTCTATGGCGGGAGCTGGGTACTCCCTCGCTTTACCTCGAGGGCTCCCTCGATTTCCTGCGCGAGGGGAGGGATCCGGCGCT
>DASTNM010000202.1:0-2529 GCA_035762745.1 Candidatus Polarisedimenticolia bacterium | reverse complement strand
CGCATCGTGGCGGTGGCCATGTTGTGGCGGCGCGAGCTCTACGATCGCCTCGGGGTCTTCGACGAGCGCTTCAGCCCGGCCAATTACGAGGACGACGATTATTCGCTGCGGGCGCTCACCTCCGGATACCGCAACATCGTGGCCAACGACGTGTATATCCACCACGTGGGCTCCGCAAGTCACGCTGCGAACGGGCTGCCGCAGAAGGCGCTGCAGGAGGAAAACCGGCGCCGACTGGTCGGCAAGTGGGGGGCGGACGCGGCACCCGTCATCGCCGCGCGCTGGGCCGACTACGAGGCGCACGTCGCCCTGCTCGCGCCGGATCAGTTCGCGCTCCCCGGCTGGGCCGTCCCCGAGGTACCGCCCCGTGATCTCGCCCGCCACCTGGCGCGTGTCGGCAGGCGCCTGGTCCGCCTCGGATGGCGGACGGAGGCGCAGAAGATCTTTCGGCGATCGCTGCGCACCGCGCTCACCGTCCAGGGTCTCGCCGGTCTCGCTTGGAGCGTGTCCCCGGGAAGGCACCACGCCCCTGCGGCGCGGCCGGCGAGCCCCCGGGCCGACGTGGTATGAGCCTTCCACCGTCGGGGCCCGAGCCGGCGACCCCCCTCCTCTCTGCCGGCGGCCCGCCCCCACGCGTCTCGGTCATCATCCCGACCTACAACCGCTCCACCCTCCTGTGCGAGGCGGTCGACAGCGTTCTCGCCCAGACGTTCGGCGACCTCGAGATCCTCGTCGTGGACGACGGATCGACAGACGACACCAAGGCGATCGTGGCGGCCCGCTTCGGGGGGAGCCCGGCCGTCCGGTACCTGCGGAGGGAGAATGCCGGGCCGGCCGCGGCGCGCAACACCGGCCTTCGGGCGTCGCGAGGCGAGCTCATCGCCTTCCTCGACAGCGACGATCTCTGGGAGAAGGACAAGCTACGGCTTCAGGTCGCGCAGCTCGATGAGCATCCGGAGGCCGCCTTGAGCTTCTGCGACGCCCGCATCGAGGGCGGTCGCAGGGATCGCGGCACCCGTTTCGAGAGCAAGCGCTTCCAGGGCGACACCACGATGCGCGGGATCGTCGAGTGGAATTTTCCGATGTGCACCCCCTCGGTCGTCGTGCGGCGGTCCGCCCTCGGGGTCGTCGGCCTCTTCGATGAGTCGTTCGCCTGCCAGGAGGACTGGGACCTCTGGATCCGGATCAGGGCGGTCTACCCGATCGTCTACGTCAATCGGCCGCTGCTCGTCATCAGACGCCGGGAGGACAACCTGAGCCGCAACCGGATCGCGGAGAAGTGGCGCGCCGCGCTCCGGCTGTGGCAGAAGCACGCCGATCTGCTGCGACGTCTGGGTTGCCCCGAGGATCTCATTCGCCGCAAGCTGGCGCACGCTCACAAGAAGACTGCGCAGGCGAGTCATACGCTCGGCGACTATCCCCAGGCGCGTAGCCACTACCTGAGCTGGTGGCGCCTGCGGCCGCTTCAAGTGAGAGGGCTGGCGTGGTGGGCGATCCTGTCGCTGTCCCGAGGGTCGAGGCACGACCGGCTCCCCAGGCGATCCGCAAGCCCCCCAGGAGGGGTGTGATCTCGACCTTGGAGGCGTGACGCCAGGCGCGCCCGCCGCGGTGCGAATCGACCACGAGCCTCCCGACGCTCAGCCCGTTCAGGTAGCCAAAGTAAACGTCCGGGAGCCAGTGTTTGTTGTTGTTGATCCTCTGGTAGGCCACGAGGCCCGCGGTGCCGTAAAGGCCCCACGCCCCGGCGCGTTTCCAGAAACGGCGGCCCGGGCCGTCGACGGGCTCCACCTTCAGGTAACGATCGATGATCGGGGACAGGAGCGAGGTCGCGATCGTCACATCGCCCGACACGCTGTGGCCCTGCGTCCTCAGGAGGCGGATCCTCTCGCCGGCATCGGGGCGATCCGTCGACAGCACGAACTGTCCCAGGCCCGCGATGGTCGCGGAGAAGGCGAGGCTCTCGAGGAGCATCATGCTGGTTTCCCTGTCGTAGTCCGAGTGCCGCGCCTTCCCCGCCAGGTAGAAACCGAGCGACGCGAGCGGCACGGTCGCGACCTTCGCCATGATGCGGGGCTTCTGCAGAAAATCGTCCCGCGCCGGTGAACGGCTGCGTTGCGCCTCGTCCCGTACGTCCTCCCTGGCCAGATAGAGCGCGGCCCCGGTCCCGATCGACCAGGCGACCTTCGTCCATCCGCTCCGGTCGAGATGGAACGGTCGGCCGAAGACATACCGCGCGTCACGACCCACCTGACTCCACGCCAGCGGGGCCTCGGCGCCCGGGCGTTTCCCCTGGGCGGCAGGAGGCGCGGTGTCCGGCGGCTCGGGAGTCGAAGGCGTGGAGCCCTGGGGCGACGGCGCTCCGGCCACCTCCGGCCCTCCCGTGATCGCTGGCTCCTCGTCCTCTGCGGCCCGTGCGCCGGCGCCGCCGGCCAATGAGATGACCAGGAGCACGGCAGCGGCCCGTCTTGACCCCTGGCGCTTCTGGTTGCCCGACGCACGGAGAGTCGACATCATGGGACCCCTCCCTCG
>DASTNM010000201.1:0-3202 GCA_035762745.1 Candidatus Polarisedimenticolia bacterium | reverse complement strand
TGCCCAGAAGGCCGTCGACCTCATCCAGTCCGACTTGGCGCAGTACCGGATCGACGTGGACGCCGAGTCCCTGGCCATGACGGACTTCGATGCGATCCAGCAGGACGGGATCGCCATCATGCAGGCCACGGGCGAGTTCATGGCGAAGATGCTGCCGGCCGTCGCTGGCAATCCGGCCATGCTCCAGTTCGTGCTGGAGCTCTACCAGCAGATGATCGCCGGATTCCGGGGCTCGGAGCGGTTCGAGAGCATCATCGACCGCGGGATCGCGCAACTCAAACAGGCCGCCGCGCAGCCGAGGCCGCCCGCTCCGCCAGACCCCAAGGCGGAGGCGGAGAAGGTCAAGGCAGGCGCGGTGCAGGTGAAGGCACAGGCGGACGTTGCGAAGGCGCAACTCGGGATCGCCAAGACCCAGATGGACATGCAGGCGGAACAAGCCTCTTTCGGGCAGCGGATGGCGGAGATCACCGCGAAACGGGACATGCAGAACGCGATCCCGGGCGTCGTTCTCAGGACGGATACGGAGGGGCTCAATGGCTGAGGTCTCGTTGTCGGCGCTCATCGCGGCGCTCAAGCGCAGGTTCGGCGGCACCACGCTGGACGAGCAGGCGGAGGGGGCGAAGGAGGGGGCCGAGCAGATGGCCGCTGCCATGCCTGATGCCGTGATGCCACATGGCGCCATTGAGGCTCAGCGGCGGCGCATGAAGATGATGGACGAGATGAACCGGGGGCAGTGATGGCGATCCGGCTGGGAACCGAGGTCTGTAGCGAGTGTGGCTACACGGTGGAGGTCGGGTATCCCTGCCCTATTGGCATGACGTTGCTACCGCTCGAAGGCGATCCCCGCCCTAATCCACACAGGCCCCACGGCCACCACTGCCATGAACTCGGGCACTACTTCACCGCTGGCGTCTGTGTGAGGTGCGGCGAAGTGGAGGCGGAGGCGGAGCATGGCTAGGGGAATGGTCGCAGGCGAGCCGATCGTGTCGCAGGCGGGCACCGACGCCTACCGCGAGGGCTACGAGCGCGCCTTTGGCGATGTGAAGCCGCGGAAGGGGTCGTGGGTGTGGGACGCGGAGCGCGGCGAGATGGTCGAGGCCGGGGCCTACGTCGAGCCTCCGAGAGCGCTGGACGCGCCGATCATCGCGGACCGCATCCATGAGGGCACCCGCTCCCCGATCGATGGCTCGGACATCGGCAGCCGCGCCAAACGCCGCGCCCACATGAAGGCGCACGGTGTGGAGGACGCGTCGGATGCCAGCCGGTCGTTTCTGGAAGGGCAGCAGCGAGCGAAGGAGCGGGCGAACGATCAGCGCGTAGAGAGCGCGTTCGATCGGGCGGCCCGGAAACTCTACCAGCAGGGAAAGTTGAGGTAATGCCCCGTGGATATCGATAGCGCGATGGCGAAGGCTGCGGAGACGCTCGAGGCGTCCAGTACCGAACCGGCTCCGACCGTTGAAACCGTTACGTCATCTGAGCCGGCACCTACAGCCGAGGTGCGTACTGATGCAGCGCCGGCTGAGGCGCGAGACGAAAAGGGCCGCTTTGCCCCGAAGGGCGAGCAGCCGCAGGGGAAGGCCGGGGCGGCGTCCAAGGCCGCTAACGGGGCGGCGCCGAAGCCGACGCCCGAGGCCCCAGGGAAGGCGGCCGGGGCGGACACTCTCCCCGCTCCGGCCGCCGAACCCGCCAAGCCGGCAGCGCCAACGGTCAAGGCGCCTCAGTCATGGACGCCGGCAGCTCGCGAGGCGTTCGCCAAGGCGCCGCCCGAGGTCCAGGCGGAGGTGGCGAAGCGGGAGCGCGAGGTGAGCCGGGCGCTACAGGAGACGGCGCAAGCCCGCCAGTACGTCACCCAGGTCAATCAGTCCCTCGCCCCCTACGCGCCGATCGCTCGCGCGAACGGGATGGACGTGATGACGTGGGCCGGGAACGGTCTGCAGATGATGGCGAGCCTCTACGCCGGTACGCCGGCCCAGAAGGCGGCAACGATCGCCAGGGCGATCAGCCTCTCGGGCGCCGATCTCGAGGCCATCAACGCGCACCTGGCGGGTCAGCCGCCGCCGCAGGGGCAGCCGGCGGCGCCCCCCGTGGACGTGAACGCCCTGGTGGAGCAGAAGTTTCAAACTATCGCCCAGCAGTACGAGGCGAAGCAGGCGGACTCGACCCTCGCCGCGTTCATGGCCGAGGAGCCGGAGTTCATCGGTGACGTCTGGCAGGACATGCAGCTTCTGTTGCAGTCCGCTGCCACCCAGGGCCGAAACATGACCCTTAAGCAGGCTTACGATCGCGCCTGCAAGTTGGACGAACGTGTCCAGTCGGTGATGGAGCAGCGCAAGGCTGCGGAAGCCTCTCGGACCGCTACGGCGGCCACCCAGAGGGCCAAGGCAGCGGCAGTGAGTCCGAAGTCGTCTCCAGCGGGAGGGCCGCCCGCCCAGACGAAGGGAATTGACGCAGCGATGAGAGCAGCGGCCGACAAGTTGGGCATGTAGCACCCGAGAGCCGGCGAGGCTCACTCGGTTGGAAGCCCCCGAAGCGACGGGGCGTGAGCGAATGGCATTGGCCATCCACGCGCAATTTGTCGCGACAGGAAAACCTTTCGACCTAGGAGGGCCTCATGGCCTCGCCGAACAGCAGTTACACGGACCTGATCACCACCACGCTCGAGTTCATGGGCGATGAGATCGCCGATGCGGTCTCCGCCAACAACGCTGCCACCGCCTGGCTCAAGGCCAACGACGGCTGGGGCACCATCGAGGGCGGCACCAAGATCGTCGAGCCGCTCGCCTACGCCGCGAACACGAACGGCGGCTGGTACAACGGCTTCGATCCTCTCCCGGTCGCTCCGCAGGAGGAGTTCACGGGGGCGGAGTTCCCCTGGAAGCAGATCGCAGTCCCGATCGTCTCCAGCGGCCTCGAGACCGACGTCCAGAACGTCGGCCGCCAGCAGCGCTTCGACCTGACCAAGGAGCGGATCAAGAACGCCCGCCGCACGATGGCGAACATCGTCGCTACGGGCCTCTTCTCCGACGGCACGGGGTCGGGCGGGAAGCAGCTCACCGGTCTGCTCGCGATGTGCTCCGCGACTCCGACCACCGGCACCTACGGTGGCATCAACCGCGCGACGGCTACCAACGCCTTCTGGCGCAATAAGTTCACGGATACCGGGGCGGACCCGTCGTCCGCGACGATCCTCGGCATCATGAAT
>DASTNM010000200.1:0-2100 GCA_035762745.1 Candidatus Polarisedimenticolia bacterium | reverse complement strand
GCATTGCCCAGTTGTCCACCGTCGGCGACGAGATTCGCCTGTCGCCGGCGCTGATCCAGCCGATCGCAGCGGCGGACGTGGCCGCGGCGCTCGCCGATGTCGCCGTCGCACGTCCGGTCAACGGCACGGTCGAAGTCGCCGGTCCGGAGGCCATGCCGCTCGACGAGCTGGTCAGGCGTTTCCTTCGGGCAACGCAGGACAAGCGCCAGGTCGTGCCGGACGTCCACGCGCGCTACTTCGGCGGCCTTCTCTCCGATCGGTCGCTCACACCTGGGGACAACCCGCGCATCGGCGCGATCCGGTTCGAGGACTGGCTCGGTCAGTCGAGGGCCCAGGCGGGGCGCTAGTCGGGACGCCCCGCGAGGTGATCACCGATGACGGCATCAGGATCACAGAGAGAGCGGGCAACGCCTCTGTTCCTCCACCTCCTCTCCACAGGATTCCCCATGCGCCTCCTCATCATCGCTATTGCCTGCAGTCTCAGTGCTGCCGTGAATGCGTCTGCAGCGGAAATCAAGTCGATATCCCGCCTTGCGGTTGGACCTGGAAATGTACTGTTCGTCGCCGACTGGAAGGCGGGGCGCGTCCACGCGATCACGCTTCCAGAGGCGCCGCAAAGGCCGACAGGCACGGCCTTCAACATCCTCGATCTCGAGACGCTTCTCTCGAAGCAGGTCGGTGGCGCCAAGGTCACGGTCGAAGACATGGTCGCCCGCCCGGGAACGGCTGAGGTCTATCTGGCGATCAGCTACGGCGCCGCGAAGACGCCCGCGCTCATCGCGGTAACGAACGATCACAAGGCTCGCCGCGTCGACCTGAAGGCGGCAAAGTCGACTTCGATCGAGCTTCGTGACGCGCCCACGTCGAACTACAAGTTCTGGAACGAAACGCCCGAGCGAAGCTTCACGGTCACCAACATGAAGTGGCGCGATGGAGAGATCTTCATCGCGGGCCTTTCCAATCAGGTCTTTGCGTCGACGCTGCGACGGGTCAATTACCCGTTCGACGGGCGGCAATCGACGACCTCCGTCGAGATCTACCACACGGGCCACAATCTGATCGAGACGCGTGCCCCGATTCGTGCGATGAGCTTCGCGACTTGGGGAGGAAAGACCTATCTCGTCGCGGCCTATACGTGCACGCCCGTCGTCACCATCCCGCTCGAGGATCTCAAGGATGGCGCGCACATCCGCGGCAAGACGATCGGCGAGCTCGGCTACGGGAACACGCCCGCTGGCATGATCTCCTACTCGAAGACCGAGCAGGGCAAGACAGAGGACTTCCTGCTGCTGGTCAACTTCGAACGGGGAGCCGACGTCATCCCGGTGTCCCAAGTCGAGGCTGCGAGCGGCCGCCCCGGCATGGACAAGGTCGTGCCGTTTGGCCAGATCGCTGGCTTGGATGTGACGTCCGCACCTCTGGCCGGTGTGATGCGGGTGGACAACCTGGACGAGAAGTCGTTCATCGCCGTGCGCCGTCAACTCGAGAAGGACGCCTTGCAGCTTGTCACCATCGGGAAGGAACTGAGCTTCCGGCTGAGCGACTTCATTTCGGAGTACGCCTTCCAAGAGTTCAGCTTCAAGGGTAATGAGTTCCAGCTGAAGTACATCAAGCCCAGGCAGGACATGCTCTTGAAGGACGAGGGCTTTGCGGACCACATCAAGCCTTCCGAATGACCATGAATTTCCACCGGTGGCTGGGCGCAACCGCTCTTGCGGTTGCGCTGGGTTGCTCTCACGCTCAGCAGTCGCACCCCCGAGTTGCCCTCGTTCAGCCGTCAGGTCCGGAGGTCCCCGCCAACCTGCTCCGGCTTTCCATCCGATTCGGAGCACAGGTCGAAGGCCCGATGCTTCGCAGGCTCGCGTTGTTGCGTGGCGATGGAATGCAGATCCAGGATGCGTTTCTCGAGCAGGAGCTCTGGTCTCCGGACGTCAAGCTGCTGACGGTTCTGATGCATCCTGGACGCGTCAAGAGTGGGTTGATCGCGCACGACGAGCGCGGGCCGATGCTATCGCCAGGGGAAGACGTGACTCTGGCGCTGAATGGACATCCCATCAAGCAGTGGCGCGTGGGGCCGGCGAATACGGTCGGCCCTGCAGT
>DASTNM010000199.1:0-5731 GCA_035762745.1 Candidatus Polarisedimenticolia bacterium | reverse complement strand
GCTTCGCCGCCTCCGGCCGTCGCGACGGACCGCTGCGGGTGGCGCCCGAGGTCCTGGAGCCGGGATCGTTCCTCGCTTCGCTCACCGGCCATTCCCTCGGACTGAGCCTGACCACCGACCTCGCGGGGGTCGTCAACGTCTCGGTGGTCGACGCGGGGGTCGGGCAGACGGCCTACGGGATGCTCGCCGACCTGCTCGCCATCCACCAGGGGCGGCCGATCGTCGAGGTGGAGTGATGCGCTGGATCCTGAGGCTCGCGTTGATCGTCCTCCTGGCGGCGGCGCTGGTGCGTTACGGCAAGCCTGCCTTCGAGGCCTGGTCGTTCAGGCGCCAGGAGAACCCCATCCAGCGCGGCGCGCGGGTCGCCGCGGCGGCCGGCTGCTTCGGCTGCCACGGCCCCGGAGGCCTGCGGGGCCTCAAGAACCCCGGGTCGAAGTGGGGCGACGTGCCGTCCTGGGCCGGCGGCACCGCCATGATGTTCCTGACCGAGCCGTCCGATCTCGAGGAGTACATCCGCTTCGGCCTGCCGCGGCGCAAGCGGCGGAATCCCGAGACGCTCGCCCAGGTCGAGAAGGCTGCGATCGTCATGCCGGCCTACGAGGGGCGGGTGTCGGATCCGGAGATCCGCGACCTGGTGCGCTACGTGGCGGCGGTCTCGGGGATCGACCGCCCCAAGGACGGACCGGCGGCGCAGGGATACGATCTCGTGCAGGAGAACGCCTGCTTTTCCTGCCACGGGGTGGACGGCGCCGGCGGCGTGCGCAACCCGGGCTCGTTCAAGGGGTACATCCCGGGGTGGCGCGGCTCCGACTGGGGCGACCTGGTGCGGTCCGACGCCGAGATCCGCCAGTGGATCAACGACGGCGGCATCACGCGCTGGGAGGGGAACCGGCTGGCGCGCTACTTCAGCGGCCGCCAGGCGCTTCGGATGCCGGCCTACCGCAAGTACCTCTCGCCCGCGCAGGTCGACCAGATCGTCGCCTACCTCGCCTGGCTCAGGGCCCGGCCGTCCCTCTGACCTCGAGCGCCGGGGAGGCCGGCGCGTCCATCCCGGCGCCGCGACGCCCTAGGGCGTCTTGATCTGCAGCGCCGCGTCGCGGTAGACCTCCTTGCCGCCGACCAGCGTCAGGAGCGCCTTCGTTTCGTGAATCTTCTCCGGCGGGACGGTGAAGAGATCCTGCGACAGGACGACGAGGTCGGCGAGCTTTCCTTCCTTGATCGATCCCTTGAGATCCTCCTCGAACGAGGCGAACGCGCCGTTGATCGTGTAGGCGGCGACCGCCTGCTCGAGCGTGACGCGCTGCTGCGGCACCCAGCCCTCCTTCGGCAGCCCGTCCGTGTTCTGGCGCAGGACCGCGTTCCGGATGCCGACCATCGGGTCGAGGGTCACGACGGGCCAGTCGCTGCCGAAGACCAGGCGCCCTCCCGCCGAGGCGATGCTGTTCCAGGCGAAGGCGCGCTCGACGCGCTCGGGGCCGATGTTCCTGGCCCAGACGCTCTCGAGGTTCGGCTCGGGGTAGGCGTGGTACGGCTGCATGCCGGCGAGGATCCCGAGATGGCCGAAGCGCGGGATGTCGGTGGCGTCGATCGTCTCGATGTGCTCGAGCCGGTGCCGACGCCTCTTCCCGGGGTGGGCGCGCAGCGCCGCCTGGAGGGCGTCGAGCGACATGCGCACGCCGGCGTCGCCGATGGCGTGGATGTAGATCTGCAGATCGGCGGCGTCGATCCTGAGCACCATCGCGTCGAGCTGCCGGGCGTCGTAGTGCGGTGTTCCCTTGGTGGAAGGATCGTTCGCGTACGGGGCCAGCATGGCGGCGGTGTTCGACTCGATCACGCCGTCGGCGAAGAACTTGGCGGTGCCGGCGCGCACGAACCGGTTCCCCTGGTGCGCGTCGCGCGCCGCGACGATGCGGGCGACGTAGGCGTCGGTCAGGTCGGCCGGGCTGTCCGGCATGACGAAGGCGGTCGAGGTGCGCAGCGTCAGGCGCCCCTCCTTGTTGAGCTCGTCGTACAGGTCGATCTCGTCCTGCCCGCCGCTGCAGTTCTGGACGCTGGTCAGCCCCAGGCTGGCGGCGAGTCGGAGTCCCTTCTCCAGGGCGCCGATCTTCTTCTCGCGCGACGGCTTCGGCAGCACCCGCTCCACCAGCCCCGTGGCCCCTTCCTTGAGGGCGCCGGTCGGCTCGCCGGTCTTCGGGTCCTTGACCACCTCCCCCCGGTTCTTCGCCAGTTGGGGGGTCCGGGCGGTGATCTCCGCCGCCTTCAGGGCGGCGCCGTTGGTCCAGGCGGAGTGGCCGTCATAGGAATAGAGGAAGACGGGCCGCCTGCTCTCGACGGCGTCGAGCTGCCGGTGGTTCGGCAGGCCACCGGGGAAGGTTGAGTAGAGCCAGCCGAAGCCGAGGATCCACGGCTCGTCCGGATGCTCGGTGGCGTAGCGCCGGATCCGGTCCTGGATCTCGGGCAGGGTCGTGGCGCCGGTCAGGTCGACCTGCTCGAGGCCCAGCGATCCGTCGAGGAAGTGCGTGTGTCCGTCGATGAGGCCTGGAAGGAGCAGCCGCCCCTTCAGATCGATGACGCGCGTCTTCGGCCCGACCAGGGCGCGGATCTCCTCGTCCTTCCCGACCTTGAGGATCCGGTCGCCGCGCACCGCCACCGCCTGGGCCCAGGGATGGTCGCTCTCGACGGTGTAGACGCGGCCGCCGACGAGGACGAGGTCGGCGGGGTTGGCCGGCGCCCCGCCGCAGGCCAGAAGCGCCGGGATGAGCGCCGCCGCGGCCAGGGCGCCCGCCAGGAGGCGCAGTACCGCCGGGCCGCGACCGCCCGGGCGGCGGCCGGGGAGCGCTCGACCGCGTGCTAGAATTCGCGCGCCAGGAGGTGGGACGTGCTGACGATCGTGGGGTACGACGCCGCCGGGGGCATGACGGAGAACGTTCCGCTCGATCGGGTGCCCGCTCTCCTCAAGGCGGCCGGTCACGTCCTCTGGGTCGACCTCACCGCCCCGACGAAGGAGGAGTCTGGGATCCTGTCCGGCCTGTTCGGTTTTCATCCGCATGCCCTCGAAGATTGCGAGTCGCGCCGCCACCATCCGAAGATCGACGACTACCGGGACTACCTGTTCATCCTGACGCACGGGGTGCATCCCGAAAGCTCGATGCGCGAGTTCCGCACCCGGCAGCTCTCCCTGTTCGTCGGCCCCAACTACCTGGTCTCCTACCACCGCGAGACGTCACGCAGCGTCGAGTACGCCCTCGACAGCGCGCGCCGCAACCCGCGCGTCCTGGCGGACGGAACCGACGCGATACTCTACAACATCCTCGACTACCAGGTGGACCTGTACCTTCCCGTCATGGACAACTTCCAGAAGAAGATCGACGAGATCGAGGAGCGCGTCTTCACGCGGCCGACCTCCGAGATCCTGCGGGAGGTTCTCGATCTCAAGAAGGCGCTGATGCGCCTGCGGCGCATCGCCGGGCACCAGCGCGACATCATGGCCCGCCTGACGCGACGCGAGTTCGCGATGATCGACGAGAAGAGCGTCATCAACCTGCGCGACGTCTACGATCACCTGGTGCGCGTCACCGACCTTGCCGACTCGTACCGCGAGCTGGTCGCCGGGGCGCTGGAGGCGCACCTGTCGGTCGTCTCCAACCGCCTCAACGAGATCATGCGGGCGCTGACCGTGATCGCCACCCTCTTCATCCCCCTCACCTTCATCGCCGGTGTCTACGGCATGAACTTCGACGTCATGCCGGAGCTGCGCTGGAGGTACGGCTACCTCTTCGCCCTCGGCCTGATGGCCGCCGTCGGGGGCGGCATGTACCTCTTCTTCCGCAAGCGGGGGATCTTCCCGGGGCGAGACCGCTGAGGTGCGGCGCCCCGGCACGCGAGCGGCGATCCTCCCCGTCCTCCTGCCGGCCGCCCTGGCGGCGGTCTCCACCGCCTGCCTGCGCGGGCGCCTCCCCGAAGCCGACCTGATCCTGACGCACGGTGTCGTGCACGCCGTCGCGGCGGACGACCGTCCGGCCTCGGCGATCGCGGTCCGCGGCGGACGGCTGCTGGCGGTGGGCGACGATGCGACGATCCTCCGGCATCGCGGTTCGACCACCCCGGTCATCGACCTCAAGGGGGCGATCGTGGTGCCCGGGTTCATCGACACCGACGTCCACCTCCTGGGGGTGGGCGAGGCGCTGGTGAACGAGGCCACCGGGGGATCGCTCTACCTCGATCTGGGCGACAGCGAGAGCGAGGAGGATGTCGTGCAGCGGGTGCGGACGCGGGCGCGCGCCGCGGCCCCCGGAGAGTGGGTCCTGGGAAAGGGATGGAGCCAGGAGCGCTGGACGCGCAAGGATCTTCCCGACAAGAGGCTCCTGTCCGACATCGTGCAGTCCAATCCGGCCTTTCTGCTGCGCGCCGACGGCCAGACCGCCTGGGTCAACCACAAGGCGCTCGAGGCGGCCGGGATCAACGCGCGCACCCCCGACCCGCCCGGGGGGCGCATCGTGAGGGCGCCGCGCTCGGGCGAGCCGTCGGGGATCCTGCTCGGCCGCGCCCTCGAGCCGGTCTTCCGCCGCCTGCCGCCGCTCGGGGACGACGATCGGGCCGCCGCGGTCGGGCAGGCGCTGCGGCGCTTCGCGGCCTACGGCTGCACCCTGGTGCAGTCGGCGGCCTCGCTCGACCGACTCGGTCTCGTCGATCTCGGCGCGAAGGGGGACGCCGCGACGCTCCTGTTCCGCGCCCTGGCGATCGCGGGGGGGCTGCCGATCCGCGTCTCGCTCCTGGTGCCGGCGCCGTCGGAGGCGGCGGAGGCGCTCGTGCAGCGCGGCCCGGAGGCGGCGGGGGAGGATGGCCGTCTCGATGTCCAGACGATCGTACTGTTCGCCGACGGGGGGTTCGACAGCCGCGGCGCCGCGCTCCTGGCGCCCTATGCCGACGACGCGGGTGTCTCCGGCCCGCTCTGGATGACACGGGAGGAGATCGCCTCGTGGGCCGCGCGCGGACTGCGGCGCGGGCTCCAGGTGGCGGTGCGGGCCGGCGGCGATGCCGCGGTGCGCGCGGCGGCGGAAGGGTTCGCGGCCGGGCTGGCCCTCGCGCCCGGCGCCGACGCCCGCTTCCGCATCGAGGGGCTGGCGCTGTTCGACCCCGCCGACCTGCCGACGCTGGCGCGCCTGCGCACCATCGCCTCGGTCCGCCCCGCCCTGCTGGCGATCGCGATACAGTCCGGTGGATCCTCGGCACCCCTCGAGGAGAGACGCCTCGGGACGGAGCGCGCCGGCCGCCTGGACGCCTTCGGCACGCTCCTCGAGGCGGGGGTGCCGCTGGCGGCTGGCTCGGGCTCCTCGGACCGGCCGGTCCCGCCGCTCCTCGGTTTCTACGCCGCCGTCACGCGGCGGGGGCCCGACGGCCTGCCGGCCGGCGGCTGGCATCCCGAGCAGAGGCTGGAGCGCCCGGAGGCGCTGCGGCTGTTCACCCTCGGCGCCGCCTACGCCGCGGCGCGCGAGAAGGAGGCCGGCAGCCTCGAGCCGGGGAAGTGGGCCGACTTCGTCGTGCTGTCGCAGGACATTCTGACGGTTCCGGAGGATCGCATCTTGAAGACGGAGGTCCTCGCCACCTACGTCGCGGGGCGCGAGGTCTACCGCAAGGAGCGGCCCGCGGGGCCCTGAGGCGGAACAATGTGGTGCGGAGATTGTTGCACGTCGCCACTAACCAACTTGGAATCAATTGATTAGAGGTCTTA
>DASTNM010000198.1:0-9599 GCA_035762745.1 Candidatus Polarisedimenticolia bacterium | reverse complement strand
GCGGGTCATGCTCGACAAGGTGCCGGTCGCCCGAATCCTCGGCTTCCTGCTCCTGGCCTCGGTGATCCTTCTCGGCTGGGTCACCTACCAGGGGTACAACACCTCCGCGGGGGTTCTCAACCCTCGCACCCACATCGGCTCGGCTCTCTTCGGAATCGTCGTGGTGCTGTTCACTCACACAATGACCCTATTCTACTTCGTCGGGACCGGGAGCCGGATCAAAAAGGTAGTGACTGAATATGGTCTCGCGCCGGGGATCCTCGGCCGGACCCGTGTCTTCAAGGCCCGTCTCTTCCCCTGGCTGACGTTCACTCCCCTGGTGACGATGGCCGCTTTCATCCTCGGCGGCGGGGCGCACACCCGCATGCTGCCGGGTTGGCTGCATGGGGGATTCGCCCTGGTGGCCATGGGAATGAACCTGGTCACTGCCTGGGTAGCGCTACGCTGTATCGGTGAGAACGTCGTGCTGATCGAAGAGATCGACGAGGCGCTTCCCGAAGACGCCGGGCGGTGAGGCGCGATCCCGGGATCGAGATCCTAGGTGCCGCCGAGAATCACCGTGACCCCGAGGGTTACCTCGATGAAGTCCTGGTCTCCCCGGCTGTGAGAATGGTAACGGACCTGTCGGGCATCGAGCCGCAGGCCGCTTTTCCCGCTGCCGAAGAAGCGCAGCCCGGCGCCATAGTCGAACATGAAATCGTTTTCGTCCCCTACGAGGTCCGTGAGGGCGGTCTGCAGGTCCGGGTCGGAGGATTGGCCGAAGGTGCTGAAGTTGACGATGCCGATGCCCGCGGTCAGGAAACCGACGACCCGATCGCGGCGGCGCAGGAAGAAGTTGTAGATGTAGTTGGCCTGGCCGGTGATGATATCGGCTTTGAAGTCGGTCGACTTGACCACGACCGTCGGGAGCGCCGGCGGCGCCGGCACGGTGACGTCGGTGATGGTTGCGGTGCCGTTGGTCGCGCTGCCACCGACCCCGTACTCGATCATGTGCCTCTTGGTGAAGTGGTAGCCGAAACGGAAGCCGAAGGAGAGCTTGTCGTTCAGGCTGATCTGCACGTTGTCACCCTGCCCGGGGATATCCGGTACCACTGCGGCGCTACCGAACATGGTGTCGCCGAGGTACGGGTAGACTTCCCAGGCGGCTTCACGGTTCTGCGCCTGCGCCCGACCCGCCAGGCAGGTTCCGACGGCAGCCAGGACAAGGACCCCCTTTGCGATCGAACATCTCATTGCGCCCTCTCGAAGTTGGCGGCCCGCGCCGCTTCCACCGCGCCGCCATCGGATCATGTTGCCCGGAAAGACTGCCTACCTTTGCAGATAGGGCGTTCCGTGTCAAGAGGAAAGGCGTTGTTATCCGTGGACTCCCGCGGCTGGCGCTCAGCAGCCTCCCCTTCAGCGTCCGCACCTGCCCCGGCGGGACGCCGGTTCCGCTAGGATCGCTCCCATGGCCAACGAATCTCTCGAGACGCGAAGCATCTGGAGGGTGCGGCGGGACCGTCGGGAGGAGATCGGCGACTGGGTGGTGGTCGAGGAGCCGCTGGAGATCCGTCTGGATGGGGAGACCCTCGTCATTATCATGCGTACCCCCGGACACGACCTCGAGCTGACCACCGGATTCTCTCTCACGGAAGGGGTGGTGCGATCCGTCGCCGAGATCGGCACGCTGCGCCAGTGCGAGTCGGAGCGGGACGGCAAGCGCAACGTCGTCGAGATCGGACTGGCGCCTGGCGTCCTGTTCGACCGCGAGCGACTGCGGCGCAACCTGACGGCCAGTGCCGCCTGCGGCTTGTGCGGCAAGGCCTCCCTGGAGGCCCTGGCCACCCAGGCGCGGCCTGTCGTTTCGCGCGTCCGGGTTCCGAGGCAGGTGCTCGAATCGCTCCCGGAGCAGATGCGCGCGGCCCAGGACGCCTTCGGGCGGACAGGAGCCCTGCACGCCGCCGGGATCTTCGACTCCAGCGGATCGCTCCTCGTCTGTCGTGAGGACGTCGGCCGCCACAACGCCGTCGACAAGGCGATTGGACGCTGCTTTCTCGATGGGTCGCCGCTCGAGGACACGCTGCTCTTGGTCTCCGGGCGTACCTCCTTCGAGATCCTGCAGAAAGCCGCCGTGGCCGGCATCCCGATCGTCTGCGCCATCTCCGGGCCGACGACCCTGGCGATCGATACGGCGCGCGCCTTCAACATCACGCTGGTGAATTTTCTGCGCGGCTCCGGGATGAACATCGCCTCCGGCCCCGAACGCGTCGTCGACTCCTGAGCGCCCCGCGCCAAATCGTGTAGAATTCACGCTGGAGATCGCATCGTGGGCGACACGACCTACTACCAGCGTGGTTTCGGCCTCAAGGAGGCGATCGAGCCGGCGTTGCGGGCCGACTACCACAGCCGAATCGTCGACCGTCTCCGAGAGAGCGGCTACCGGCTGGCGGTGGGTGATCTCACCTTCCTGCTGGCCCGGGAGTTCGGGTTTTGCTACGGCGTCGATCGGGCGGTCGAGTACGCCTACGAGGCCCGCCGGCGGTTTCCCGCTCGCACCATCTGGCTGACCGGAGAGATCATCCATAATCCGCACGTCAACGCACGGTTGCGCGAGATGGGCATCCGCTTCCTGCGCGAGACCGACGGGGGCGGCCCCGGCCTGGAGGCGGCCCGCCAGGAGGACGTCGTGATCCTGCCGGCCTTCGGTGTGACGGTGCAGGAGATGAAGGAGCTGCGGTCCCGGGGCTGCGTTCTGGTCGACACCACATGCGGCTCGGTACTCAACGTCTGGAAGAACGTCGACCGGTTCTCGGCCATGGGCTTCACCGCTCTGATCCATGGCAAATACGCCCACGAGGAGACCCGTGCGACCGCCTCGCGCACCAGCCAGTATCCCGCGGGACGCTACCTGATGGTGCGCGACCGGGAGGAGGCGCAGGTCGTTTGTGACTACATCGAGCGGGGGGGGGACGTCGGGGCCTTCCTGGAGCGCTTCACGAAGGCCTGCTCTCCGGGCTTCGACCCCGACCTCGACCTGGGCCACCTCGGACTAGCCAACCAGACGACGATGCTGTCCGCCGAATCGCTCGAGATCCAGGAAATGATCCGCACTGCCCTGGTGACGCGTTACGGTCCAGGGGATCTCCCCCGGAGGTTTCAGGCCTTCGACACCATCTGCAGCGCCACCCAGGACCGACAGGACGCGGTCCTCGCCCTCGTGGCCGAGAACCCCGGACTGATGGTGGTCATCGGCGGCTACAACAGCAGCAACACGACCAACCTGGCTGCCATCGCCTCGCGCAGCGTCCCCACCTTCCACATCGATGACGCTGGCTGCATCGGCCCGTCCGGAACCATCCGCCACAGGCCCTACGGTGCGCACGCCGAGACCGTCACTCCGGGCTGGCTCCCGTCCGGCCCGGTGACGGTCGGCCTGACGGCCGGTGCCTCCACCCCCAACAACAAAGTGGGAGAGGTCGTCGAGGCGATCGCCGCACTGCGTGGGTCGCGCGTCGACTAGGAACCTCCCCCACGGGCCCGGCGTTTCAGTGGACCGCACCACCCGTCGGGGATTTGTCGCCCGACCGAAGCAGGGCGATCTCCTGCCAACGCCGCTCCAGGATGTCGGTGAGACCGCGGCAACGCAATCGGACATCGTCGAGAGCCAGGAGGCCCTGCTTCACCTCCGGCTCCATCGCCAGGCTCTGGCACAGCGAGTTGACGACGGTGGCGAAGGGGATCTCGCTGTCCAGGGCCAGCGGCCGTTCCAGGCCTCCCGACATCTCGTGCAGCAGACCGGCGCACAGCCCGAGGAGCCGCTTCTTCTCTTCCTCGACACCGGGCCCTCCCTGCTCGTTCCCGTCGTGCAGGACGCGAATCGCCGAGACACGGTAAGGGCTGTCCTGGACGAAGCCGAGGATCTCGACGCGCGCCAGGCCGCGCAGCCGGATGTTGAATCGCCCGTCGGGAAGACGGGCCTCGTCCTCGATGACCCCCGCGCAGGCGATCGGGTAGACCTCGGGACTGCCGTGATACCCCTCCTCCCATCCGGGCTTGAGGAGAGCCATGGCGATCAGGCGGTCGGCCCCCAAGGAGTCCTCGATCATCTTCCGGTAGCGCGGCTCGAAGATGTGGAGAGGGAGAAAGACACGGGGGAAGAGGACGACGCCCGGCAACGGAAAGACGGCGATCCGCCCCCGGGATTCCAGAAGCTCGAGCGCTCTTTCGTCCGATCGTGACGTCATCCGGAGCCCTCCGCGTGGCCGGTATGATACCATTCACGCCTGTTTCGGGCGGGTCGTGGAGGTTCCCGATGGGCCAGTACAGTCGTCACGTCTTCGTCTGCACCAACGGCGAGTACTGCCCCTTCGACGGGTCGATGGAGGTGCACCGCTTCCTCAAGGAGGAGGTTGCGGCCCGCGGGCTCAAGAAGGACGTCCGGGTGAACAAGGCCGGCTGCTTCGACCAGTGCGGGAACGGGCCGATGCTGGTCGTTTATCCGGAGAACGTGTGGTATGGAGGAGTCACGCTGGAAGCGGCGCGACGCATCCTGGAAGATCATATCGTCGGCGGTCGACCGGTGGACAGCCAGAGGTACCAGGCGCCCCCGGGACCGCACAAGAATCCGGGCCGCATGGCCGCCATCGACGCCGCCCGACAGGCGGCCGGGCGGGCGACGTCCGGAACGAAGTGAGGCGGGCATGGCGATCCTGAAACGGTCTCCGGTCTGGATCTCGGTCCAGGCCTTCGTCGGTCTCCTACTGGGGGCGTCGACCGCGGTGGCGGGGGCTCTCCTGCTGCCGACGGGGTCTCTGCGGGGCGTCCTGGCGGGGCTCGGCGTGGTCGTCGCGGGATATTCCATCGGGGTTCTGCTCGCCTACAAGAAGCGCGAGCTGAGCGACATTGACTACATTCTCAGGCTGCGCGAGGAGCTGCGGGCCAGCCAGGATCACATCATGGAGACCGCGACCTTCGAGTCGCTCGGCGACTACCTTGAGATCGCCGCCCACCAGATGAAGGATCCGCTCCGGGGAGTGGTGTCGGCCATCCAGGCGCTCGCCGCCGACCCCGCCCTGCCGGACGAGGCGCGCCGCTCGGTGGCCGCGCTGCGTGCCCAGTGGGATTCGTTGTTCGAGACGCTGCGGCACCTGTCGGGCTTCACCCTCACGAAACCGGCGCGCGCGCCGTTCAGCGTCAACACGCTCCTGCGCGATTCGATCCGGCTCTGCCGCCACCGCGCGGAGGAGAAGAAGATCGTCTTCGACGAGCGCTACGCCGTCATCCCGCCTGTCTTCGGACCCGCGGACCGCACGCAGAAGGCGATCCTCAACGTCGTCGTCAACGCCGTCGAGGCGATGCCGTTCGGCGGAGGCACGATCGTCGTGGAGACGGCGCACGAGGCGGAGCGGGTGATCGTCAGAGTGCGGGACGGCGGCATCGGCATCAAGCCCGAGCACCTGACGCGGATCTTCAACCCGTTCTTCACGACCAAGCCGCAAAAGAGCGGTGTGGGGCTCGGACTCTGGGCCGCCCGGCAGACCTTCGACTTGATAGGGGCCGACATCCGCGTGAGCAGCGTGCCGCTGCAGGGCACCGAGGTGACGCTCAGCTTCCCTCAGGCGGCCCCGCTGCGGCCCGGACGCGAGGGCACGACCCATCCACAGGAGCTGTCGCGCAACACGGCCGAGGACGGCGACCGCCGGATCGCTTAGCGTCCCAGGTTCACCGGCCGCGCCGTCCCAGCACACTCAGAGCGACGTAACGTGCGATGCGCGGGTTCTCCTTGAGCCGCCTGAGCGAATAGGCTTGCCAGCTGACCCCGAAGGGGACATACACCCGCAGGCGGTGCCCCTCCCCGTGGATCAGGGCGCGCAGATCGCGATCGACGCCCAGGAGCATCTGGAACTCGTAGCGGTCCTTCGGCAGGCCGCGCCGGTCGATGAGCCGCATCGCCTCCCAGACCAGATCCTCGTCGTGCGTGGCGATCCCGACGTAGAAACCACGCCCCAGCATCTCCTCCAGGAGGAGGACGAAGTTCTTGTTGACGAGGCGCCGATCCTGGTAGGCGACGGATCGCGGCTCGACATAGATCCCCTTGCACAGCCGGACGTTCGAGCCCGCCGGCAGTGCCCGCACGTCCGCGAGGCCGCGGCGCATGTACGCCTGCAGCACCACCCCGACATTGGTGCACCCCTCCTGGCGGAGCGTGCGGTAGAGGTCGAGCGTCGCCGACGTGCAGGAGCTGTCCTCCATGTCGATGCGCACGAAGTTCCCGAGCTCTCCGGCGGCCCCGACCAGGGTCCGGAGGCTGGTGAGGCAGAGGGCGGAATCGATCTTCAACCCGAGCTGAGTCAGCTTGACCGAGACGTTGGAGTCGAGCCGTTCGTCGCGAATCGACCGCAGCGCCGCCATGTACTCGCCGACGGCTCCTTCCACGAGGTCGCGGTGGGTGACGCTCTCCCCCAGCACGTCGAGAGTCGCCAGCAGCCCGCCACCGTTGAGCGCGCGCACCACGCGCACCGCGTCGGCCAGCGTGTCGCCGGCGATGTAGGGCCGGGAGAAGCGCCTGACGATCGGCCGGGGCACGAAGGGCAGGGCGCGCGAAAGGAGATAGTCGAGCACGGCCACGAAGTCAACCTCGCTGCAACGGGCGACCGGGCGCAGAGTCTAAACGACGACCAGGCACCTGTCAAAGCGTCCGCCTGTTTGACACCTTCGAGATCCATTGGCTATAGTGGCGCCCCCTTTCAGCCCCGAGGTGAGCATGGCCCGAAGCCCGAAGCGGGGAACGCCCAAGCGGCGCAAGGACCCAGCGGCCGGCATCGACGTTCTGCTTCGGGAGGATCGCGTCTTCCGGCCGCCGGCTGCCTTCAGGAGGCGGGCGGCCGTTACCGACGCCTCGATCTACGCCAAGGCCGCCAGGAACCCCGGGGCCTTCTGGGGCGGCCTCGCGCGCGAGCTGGTCTGGTCCCGCCCCTTCAAACGCGTCCTCGAATGGGATCCGCCGCACGCGCGCTGGTTCGTCGGCGGCCGGCTGAACGTCAGCGTCAATTGCCTCGATCGCCATCTGGCCACTCCGGTGCGCAACAAGGCCGCCCTGCTGTGGGAAGGCGAGCCGGGCGAGGAGCGCACTCTGACCTATGCCCAGCTGCACCGCGAGGTCTGTCGCTTCGCCAACGTCCTGAAAGGGCTGGGGGTCCGCAAGGGGGACAGGGTCACTCTCTACCTGCCGATGATCCCGGAGCTGCCTATCGCCATGCTGGCCAGCGCGCGCATCGGCGCCGTCCACAGCGTCGTCTTCGGCGGCTTCTCGGCCGAGTCGCTCAAGGATCGGATCAACGACGCCCGGGCGACGGTTCTGGTGACCGCCGACGGCGGCTTCCGGCGCGGCACGCAGATTCTCCTGAAGCGCCTCGCGGACGAGGCGCTCGAGGGGACGCCGAGCATCCGCCACGTCGTGGTCGTCAAGCGCGGCAACTTCGACGTCCACGTCCGCGAGGGGCGCGATCACTGGTGGCACCGCCTGATGCAGGACGCCTCCGCCGACTGCCCGCCGGAGCCGATGGATTCGGAGGACATGCTGTACATCCTCTACACCTCGGGCACCACCGGCAAACCGAAGGGGATCGTGCACGCCACGGGCGGGTACCTGGTCGGGGTCTACGCCACGACACGCTGGGTCTTCGACCTGAAGCCGGAGGACGTCTACTGGTGCACCGCCGACATCGGCTGGGTGACGGGCCACTCCTACGTCGTCTACGGCCCCCTGGCCAACGGCGCCACCGTGCTGATGTACGAAGGGGCCCCCGACTGGCCCGACCGCGGGCGCTTCTGGGAGATCTGCGCCAAGTACGGCGTGACGATCTTCTACACCGCCCCCACCGCGATTCGCGCCTTCATGCGCTGGGGGATCGATTGGCCTGAGCGGCACGACCTGGGCTCGCTGCGCCTTCTGGGAACGGTCGGTGAGCCGATCAACCCCGAGGCCTGGATCTGGTACCAGAAGAACATCGGAGGCGGCCGCTGCCCGATCGTCGACACCTGGTGGCAGACGGAGACCGGGATGATCATGATCTCGCCGTTGCCGGGCCTCACGCCGACCAAGCCCGGGTCGGCCACGCACCCGTTCCCCGGCGTCGCCGCCGAGGTGCTGGACGACGGGGGACGCGTGGTGAACGAGGGCGGCGGCTACCTGGCGATCACCCGGCCGTGGCCGGCGATGCTCAAGACGATCTACGGCGATCCCGAGCGCTATGTCCGTCAGTACTGGGCGCGCTGGGACCGGGGGACCTACTTCCCCGGTGACGGCGCCAAGCGCGACCATCAGGGGTACTTCTGGCTGCTCGGTCGGGTGGACGACGTGCTGAACGTCGCCGGACACCGGATCGGCACGATGGAGGTGGAGAGCGCCCTCGTCGATCACCCCTCGGTGGCGGAGGCGGCGGTGGTCGGAAAGGCTCACGACCTCAAGGGGCAGGCCCTGTCGGCCTTCGTCACACTCAAGGAGGGGGTGGCGACCGACGGCCGCCTGGTCGACGAGCTGAAGGGGCACGTGGTGCGCAAGATCGGCGCTCTCGCCCGCCCGGACGACATCATCTTCACGTCCGACCTGCCGAAGACCCGCTCCGGCAAAATCATGCGCCGATTGCTGAAGGACATCGCGGAGGGACGGGCGCTCGGTGACGTCACGACCCTCGCCGACCCGGCTGTCCTCGAATCGCTGAAGCAGAGATACCAGGAGGAATGACGGGGCGCCGCCTCAACCGGTGATGCGGGCCGCCTTCTCGAGGTCGGAGACGACCAGCACGACCACGGCATGACCCGCCGCCTGCGTGATCCCGGTATAGGCGTAGTCGATGTTGATGCCGGCCTCGGACAGCTTCGAGCAGATGTCCCCCAGGGAGCCGGGACGATCCGTCATGTCCACGGTCAGACAATCTTCGATCGAAGCGTACAGCCCCTCTCCCTGAAGCGCCTCGCGCCCCTTCGCCGGATCGTCGGCGATGATCTTCGCCCGCCCCTCGAACACGGCGAGGGCCCGCATGTTCACCTTGGCGCGACCGAGGGCCTGGGCCACCTGGGCCAGAGTCCCCGGCTTGTTGGCCAGCTGGACGGTCAGTTGCTTGGCGCGCGGCATGACGTGTCCTCCTATTTCCCCTTGGCCGATCCGAAGAGCTTACGTCCCAGCCAGGCCAGCGGGTCGTAGAAGCGATCGACGACCCGCTCCTTGAGCGGGATGATGCCGTTGTCGGTGATGCCGATATGCTCCGGGCAGACCTCGGTGCAACAGCGGGTGATGTTGCACATCCCCGAGCCGAACTCTTTCCTGACTGCGGGAATGCGATCGGCGACGTCCAGCGGGTGCATCTCCAAGGAGGCCAGGCGGATCATGAAGCGCGGCCCGACGAAGCTGTCCTTGCGGCCATGATCCCGAAGCACATGGCAGACGTCCTGGCACAGGAAGCACTCGATGCACTTGCGGAACTCCTGCACGCGGTCGACATCCTTCTGCATCATTCGGCGCCGGCCATCGGGGTCTTTGGGGCCCGGCCTGAACGGTGGGATTCGCCTGTTCTGCTCGTAGTTCCACGAAACGTCGGTGACCAGATCCTTGAGCACCG
>DASTNM010000197.1:0-2260 GCA_035762745.1 Candidatus Polarisedimenticolia bacterium | reverse complement strand
GGCCTCTGCGATCGGCTTCGAAGGGACGGCGATCTTCACGGCCACCGGCACGCCGAGTCCCGCCGATGAGATCGTCGTCGACAGTGGTAACGATCAGATCGGGGTGATCAGCGAGCCGCTCGCCTTGCCGCTGGTTGCCGTGGTGGTCGACAGCGGCAATAACCGGATCGGCGGCGTTCCGGTGACCTTCACGGTCATTGAGGGGGGCGGGAGCTTCAATGGTGCGTCCAGCTTCACCGTCGGCACGGATTCCGACGGCCGCGCCGCGGCGACGTTGACGCTCGGCCCGCTCGAGGGGACTGACAATAATCGGGTCGAAGCGACCTTCCCTGGGAATCCGGGGTTACCGGCCGTCTTCACCGCATCCGGACAAGCGGCGGGCGATCCGGCGCAGACAGCGATCTCCGGCGTCGTGCTCGACGACACCGACGCGCCGATTCCCGGCTTGACGGTCAGTGCGGTCCTGGCGAGCACCTTGAACAGGAATCGGAGCGACGTCCCGGAGGCCAGGGCCGTCCGGACGGACGCCGAGGGTCGATTCTCCATCCCCGGAGCCCCCGTCGGCTTCGTGAAGCTCCTGGTGGACGGTTCGACCGCCCGGCTTTCCCGCCAGTACGCGACGGTGGAGTACAACCTGGTGACCGTGGCGGGACGGAACAACACGGTTGGCAAGCCGATCCACCTTCCGTCACTCAACACCGATGACCAACTGTGCGTGACGGAGACCACGGGCGGCGGCACGCTGACCCTTCCGGAGGCGCCTGGCTTCTCCCTGACCTTCGGGCCGGGGCAGGTAACCTTCGCGGGAGGCTCGGCGAGCGGCTGTGTCGGCGTGACGGTCGTCCCCGGCGACAAGATGCCGATGGCGCCTGGCTCGGGCCGGCAGCCGCGGTTCATCGTGATGATCCAACCCGCGGGAGCGATCTTCAATCCTCCGGCCGCCATCACCCTTCCCAATGTCGAAGGGCTGGCGCCGAGAACCGTGACCGAAATCTATGCACTCGATGACAACGGGTCGTTCGTGAGCATCGGCACGGGCGTCGTCAGCGACGACGGTCTGGTCATTCGGTCGAGCCCGGGCGTGGGCGTACTCGAGGCCGGGTGGCATGGCGGCGGGACTCCGGTGGGGAGCGGCACCGGTAAGGAGTGACGACTTCACCGGGCGTCGTCGTTCAGCGCCTGGCGAGGAACTGCTCCAGGCGGGTCACGAAGGGCGCGCTCTCGTCGCATTGAGGGAAGGTGGCCGCTCTTCTCGAAGACGGTGAACTCCGAGCAGGGGATGGCGCGGTGGATCCCCTACGCGACGGAAGGCGCCACGCTGAAGTCGTAACGGCCGGTGACGACGAGCATCGGAAAGCGGAACCACGGCAGTTCCGGGTTGAGATTCCTTCCGGACGCCGGTTCGACTCCCGCCGCCTCCACCAAGTCTCATTTTTCAAAGGACCGACCGGACAATACCAAGGCCGGTCACCCCTGTCCATCCTCCCGAAATTCGTCCCCGGGATTGATCGATGAATGGGTGGAGTCATTGCCTGCTTCCTGAAGCGGCGAGAGGCCGCGAACGGGAGGACAGGATGTTGGAGCGCGACGACCGAGAGTCGACGATGGGAGAGGTGCGTTTGGAGGAGCCGGCGGCGGTTCAATACCCTACGGCTTGGGATGATCGCCGATATCGTGTCGGACAAGCACTGGCAACGGGCGGCGGCTGCGGACCCTCCACAACCAGTAGAACATCGCTCCGAACAGCAGGAGGATCGGCAGCGCGCGCATCGGCGCCGTCGTGAACGGCTCGGGGAGGATTTTCGCCACGCGCTCACGGACCGAGAAGAACGATCCGGCCGCGATGAACAGCGCGAAGCACATGCGCCACAGATGGCGCGCCAGATGCGGACCGCCGTGCGGCATGCCGGATCGCATGACGCGCAGGTCGCCGATCGCCGCCAGGATCATGACGGCGGCGATGAAGAAGAGCATCAGGAACGGGACGCCGTTGCGGACACGCCCAGGGCTGTTGAAGGCCTCGATGCCGGCCGCGATGTCCCCGAGCCCGAGTCCGACCGCGACCATCAGCGCGGCAACATTGAAACCGCGGGTCCATGGCGTCGCGGGGCGGACGGTCGTCAGCGCGGTGCCCACGAAGTAGAGCGTCATGAAGCCGGCGAACACATTCCCGTCCGTGCGGCTCTTGAGAAACCCCAGGATCGAGGCGGTGAACCCCATGACGAGCATGGCGTAGACGAACAGCAGCCCGCTGCGGCGG
>DASTNM010000196.1:0-2604 GCA_035762745.1 Candidatus Polarisedimenticolia bacterium | reverse complement strand
ACGCCGGCCGGCCCGACGCGCACCTTCCGGGGAGTCTGCGAGGGACGCATCGCCCTCGAGGGGCGCGGCACGGGGGGATTCGGGTACGACCCGCTCTTCTACTACCCGCCCTTCGGCGCCACCTTCGGCGAGATCGCCGAGGAGCGGAAGCACGCGGTGTCGCACCGCGGCCGGGCGCTCGGGCTTCTGGTGTCGTTCCTGGTGTCCGAGGAGGGGAGGAAGTTCCTGCCTACGGGCGGATCGTGAAGACGGCCTCGGCGCTGACGCTGGCCTCCGCGACCTTGTCACGCACCGTCACCTGCACCTGGTACTCGCCCGGCGCCCAGCGCTCCAGAGGCACCGCGTACCCCTGCACCTGCCCCGTCGCCTCCTTCACCTCGTAGGCGCCGAAGTCCTTGTACGACTCGTCGGCCTCCTTGGCGCGGAAGCGGTAGAGCACACCGAGTCGCGGCTTGCCGGTGGCCGGATCGGGCGCCGGGTTGTAGACCTGGAAGTAGACGTTCAGCTCGTCCGACTTGCCGAACTGCTCGTCGGGCCGCGGCACGAGGCGGAACTTCCCCATGTGGAACGGCTTCCCGGGGGAGGAGTTGTAATCGGTCGGCTCCATGCTGCCGGCCAGCGTGATCGACGACAGAGCCAGCGTCTTCGGGGTCATGTCGGGGACGGTCACGTCGCGGCGCAGGGTGCCGACCTTCTTGCTGACCCGATCCTGCACCCCGAGGGCGAGCTGGTAGCGCCCCGGCTTGAAGGCGCCGGTCGCCTGGAAGATCAGGAGATCCTCCGGCCCCGCCCCGATGTTCTGCTGATCCTCGGCGAAGCCGGCATCGCCGGCCAGTGGATAGACGACCTTCGGGTCGTCCTTGTCGATCATCTTGCCGAAGACCTGGACGTCCGGGATCTCCTTGTCGCCCTGCGAGCGGTACTGCACGGCGCTGCTCTTGATGCCGATGGTGATCGTCGTGTAGGTCGTGTCGTCGGCCGCCTTGTAGAAGTCGCAGCGCGATTCGGCGGTGATCGAGCCGTAGAACTCGCGCGACGAGACGAAGGAGCGGAACATCTCCTCCTCGGCCGGCGGGAGCTGCTGCAGGCGACCGACGACCAGCATCGTCGCCAGGTCCGACTGCGTGATCGGCGCCCCCGCGGCCAGGTAGGCGGGGTCGCGCCCCGGTATGATGCGCTCGGCCTCCGACAGCCTCGGCTGCTTTTGGAACTTCAGCCCCCGCGCCACGTCCGAATCCATCGTCGGGCTGGTGCTGATGACGAACTCGCCGCTGGCGTCCCGGGCGAAGCCGATGACGGTGTTCGGGCTCAGGTCGGGAAACGGCGGCCGGCGATAGACCCAGGTGACGATGCCACGGTGCGTCTTGGCCACCAGGTCGCTGTTGACCTCGTCCGGCGGCCCGACCAGGATGTAGACCTTCCCCATGTCGGTCTTCCAGCCCGGCGTGGTGGTGGCGCTGAACTTCCGGGTCGACTCCAGGACGCGCTGCTCGTAGCGCTCGCGGAACTCGTTCTCCGGAGTCTCCGGCTGGATGTCGCGCCGCTGCCAGAACCAGTCGATGAAGTTCGCCCGGTCCAGCTCGGTCTCGAGCGCCTTGTACGCCTTCACCTCCTGCTTCGTGATGATGTAGCGCACCGGCCCCTGGTCCCAGTCCTTGGTCGGCTTGTCGAAGTTGATGCCGGTGGAGACGGCGGCGCGCGCCGGCCCCGGCAGGAAGAAGACGACCAGGAGCGCCAGGAAGAGCAGCAGAAGCAGCAGGATGCCGAGCGACAGCGACCAGCGCGCGACCTCCAGCGGGTCGCGCACCTGCTGTCCCGACGGCCGGGGCCCGTGGCGCGGCCGCAGCCGGAGCCAACGCGCCGCCGCCAGGGCGGTCGGCGAGACCACCACGGGCCTGGGAGCGCCGGGGTCGGGGGGCAGAAGGTCGGGTGGCCGCTGTTCGGATGCCATGGGATCGGAAAACCCGACTATTATAGCAAACGCCCGGTGACCGGGCATTTGGAGGACAAACGGTGCGGTTCTCGACGCGCGACCGCCTCAAGGCGCTCATCCTCGAGAAATGCGTCCTGCAGGGTGACTTCGTCCTCGCCTCCGGCCAGCGCTCGAAGGTCTACTTCGACTGCAAGCGCGCCACCCTCGACCCCGAGGGGCTGCACCTCATCGCCACCCTCATCCTCGAGACGCTCGACGACCTCGCCCGCCGCGACGGCCACCCCTTCGACGCCATCGGCGGCCCCACCATCGGCGCCGACCCGGTCGTCGGCCACGTCGCCGGCCGCTCCTGGGAGCGCGCCGCCGGGAACGAGGGCCATGGGGGCGCCGCGCCCGCCAGGCCCGGCGGCCACCTCCCCGCGGCCACCGCCGCCGCGCCGCCCCCGCTGCGCGGCTTCCTGGTGCGCAAGGAGACGAAGGAGCACGGCACACGGCGCGTCATCGAGAACGACGTCCCCGTGGGCGCGCGCGTCGCCATCTTCGAGGACGTCGTGACGACCGGCGGCTCGACCCTCGAGGCGATCCGCAAGGCCGAGGAGTCCGGCCTCGAGGTGGCCGCCGTCATCGCCCTCGTCGACCGCGAGCAGGGGGGGGCCGAGGCGCTCGCCCAC
>DASTNM010000195.1:0-3025 GCA_035762745.1 Candidatus Polarisedimenticolia bacterium | reverse complement strand
CGCACGCGGTCGGAAAGGCCGAGCGCCGCGGCCTCGAAAAGACTCACCTCCGGCCGCCGTTGAAGGAGCGCCTCGACCAGCGCCTTGCGGCCGGTATAGGCGGCGACCAGCAGCGGGGAGTCGCCGGCGGGGTTGCGGGCGTTGACCAGCGAGGGATCCGCGTCCAGGAGCGTCGCCAGGCGCGCGGTGTCGCCCCGCTGCAAGGCCGTGAAGATCTCTGCTTCCGGGGGCATCGTGACTCCTCCTACAGGATCCGCTGTCCGAGGGCCGAGAGAATGAGCTCGGTGCCGACTTCGGCGGAGTGGTTGCGGACGTCGAGCGTCGGGTTGAGCTCGGCCACGTCGATGGAGACGAGGCGGCCGCTCTCGGAGACCATCTCGCACAACAAGTGAGCCTCGCGGTAGGAGAGCCCGCCGCGCACCGGCGTCCCGACGCCGGGGGCCACCTCTGGGTCGAGACCGTCGAGGTCGAGGCTCAGGTGGATCCCGCCGGCGCTGCGGGTGAAGTCGCGCAGCAGGTCCTCGAGGATCGGCGCCAGGCCGCGCCGGTCGATGTCGGACATCGTGCCGGCGCGCACGCCGCTGCGGTGCACCAGGGTCTTCTCACGCTCGTCGAGGTTGCGGATGCCGATGAGGGCGACGTTCTCCGGCCGCACGCTCGCGCCACCGGCGATCGCCACCAGCTCCTGCGGCCCCTGTCCCAGGCAGGCGGCCAGCGGCATGCCGTGGACGTTGCCGGAAGGGCTGGTCTCGGGAGTGTTCATGTCGGCGTGCGCGTCGACCCAGACGACCGCCAGCTCCTGCCCCCGGGCCCTCAGGGCCCGCGCCACCCCGGGGATCGAGCCGGCGGCGAGGGAGTGATCACCGCCGAGGCAGACCGGGGTGCGCCGCGCGGCGACCGCCGCCGCCGTCATCTCCGCCAGGGCCCGGCAGGCCGCGGCGATCTCGGTCACGAACCGCTTGCGCGGGTCGCCGGCGCTGCGCCCCTCGGGGATCGGCACCTCCACGTCCCCCCGGTCGACGACCTCGTGGCCGAGGATCTCGATCCGCTTCGCGAGGCCGGTCAGCCGGAACGCCGACGGCCCCATGTCGACGCCGCGCCGGCCGGCGCCGAGGTCGAGCGGAATGCCGATCACCTCGACCTGGCGACGGGTGGCCTGCGGCCCCCTCGGGGCGGTCGGCCGTCGCGGGGCGTCGCGCGGCGCGGCCGTCTTGTCCCGCCCGGTCCGCATGGGACCGGCCCTCTTCGTCATCGCGTCTCCCTGAAGCGGTCGAAACCAGACATTATGACAGATCCCATCGTCCTTCCCTTCGTCGCACCGCGTGTGTCAAGATAGCGCGCATGTCCGAAGCGACGAAGGTGGTGCTGTTCGACATCGACGGGACGCTCCTGACGACCGGCGGCGGGGCGCGGAGGGCTTTCACGCGGGCGCTCTCGGAGGCGGCCGGGCGGCCGATCGAAGCGGACGGCTACTCGTTCAGCGGCCGGACCGACCCGCAGATCGCGCGGGACATCCTGACGGCGAACGGACTGTCCGGCGCGGCGCTCGAGGCGACCATCCCGGAATCCATCCGACTGTACCTGCGCTACTTCGGCGGCGAGCTGCCGCGCCTCGAGGGGGCGGAGCTGCTGCCGGGAGTGCGGCAGATCCTGGAGGCGCTGGCGCGCCGGCCCGAGGCGCGCACGGCGCTTCTGACCGGCAACGTCCTCGAAGGGGCGCGCCTCAAGATCGGCCACTTCGGGCTGACCGGATATTTCGATTTCTCCCTGAGCTGCTTCGGCAGCGACGACGCCGACCGCTACCGGCTGCCGGCGATCGCCCTGCGGCGCGCCCGGCAGGCGCTCGGCGACGGATTCTCCGGCGGTCAGCTCGTCCTCGTGGGGGACAGCGAGCACGACGTGCTGTGCGGCCGGTCCGTCGGGGCGCGCTCGGTCGCCGTCTGCACCGGCTGGACGCCGGTCGAGACGCTGCGCGCGCACCGGCCCGACGCTCTCCTCGAAGACCTCTCCGACACCGAAAAGGCCGTCGCGGCGATCCTGGACCGCCGGCACCCCGGATAAGAAAGCGGGGCGCCGCGGACCACGGATTGCGGATGGCGCCGGCCGGTGGGACTCTCAGGCCGGGCAGGCGGCCTCGACGTGCGGCGCCTCGACGCCGGCCGTCCTGGCGGCGCGCTCCACGACGAGGCGGAGATCCTTCTCGACCTCGGGCGCCAAAGGGCGGTGGGTGTAACGCGCCAGGAGGTCCGCCACGCGCGCGCGGGCGCGCGCGGCCGTCTCGTGGCCGCCCGACTCGCTCCAGAGGCGGAGCGAGCCGCGATCGATCAGCGCGGGCGGCATCCACTGCTCCTCCTTGAACCAGCGCAGCGTGTGCCGCAGCGACAGGAAGTCGCCGCGGTGCCCGACCTCGGCCAGAAGGTCGGCGGCGAGCGACGCCTCGCGCGCCTCGAGACCCGCCAGGAGGCGGCGCGCCATGGCGATCCCCTCGGCGTCGAGCACCAGCTTCTCGAGGCTCTGGCAGGCGAGGAAGTCGAGCATCCCGGCGCCGGAGATCATGTTGATCCCGGCGAGCGCGCCGACCAGGGCGGTCATCCCCGACTCCATCCCGGCCTGGGCGTCGAGCCTCTTCGAGTCGCTGGCGCCGAGGTAGGCGTGCGTCGGCAGACCCAGGCTCTTGCCGACCTGGGCGTAGGAGGCGTCGATCATCGCCGTCTCCATGGCGCCCATCGGCGTCGTGCCGTGCCGCATGTCGAAGATCGCCGGCGCTCCGCCCCAGACGATCGGCGACCCGGGACGGGCGAGCTGGTGCAGGGTGATTCCCGACAGGCACTCGGCGGCGTGCTGCACGACACTGCCGAGCAGCGTCGCGGGGGCCGTGGCGCCCGCCAGCGGCATCGAGACGATCTGGGCCGGCACCCCGGCCCGCGCCAGCAGAATCAGGCTCTCGGTGGCGAACTCTGTCCACTTGAGCGGCGGGGAGGGACAGACGTCGAAGATGGCGCGTGGCGCGACACCTTCGACGCCC
>DASTNM010000194.1:0-2656 GCA_035762745.1 Candidatus Polarisedimenticolia bacterium | reverse complement strand
GTCTGTGGTTCCGCATCCTGGCACCCGGCGCGTGCCTTTGGAACAACGCCGGACCGGGAGGTCCGCTCCGGCGGTTTCCGGCGTACGATTGTCACCTTTCCTAAGGAGAAACGATGCTGCACCGGACGATGAACCGCGTTGAACGGCCCGCCCTCTCCCTGCGCCTGGCGGGGGTCGCGCTGCTTGCCGCCGCCTGCTGCCTGGCCGGAACGCAGGCCGGGCCGCGCCCGGCCGACATGGTGCTGGTGAACGGCGCGATCCTGGTGTTCAACGGTATCGAACAGAAGGTGACCGCCGATCCGGACGGCGGCCCCGCGCGGGGCGCCCCTCGGACCGCCGCCGTTCGGAGTGACGCGCACGGGGAGCGACCGCGGTTCGTGCAGGCGCTCGCCGTCGTTGACGGCCGGATCGTGTTCACCGGGCCCAGCGGCGACGCGAAGCGCTACGTCGGCCCGAAGACCCAGTTGATCGATCTCGAGGGGCGGATGGTCATGCCGGGGATCGTCGACGGGCATTTCCACGGGACGCGGAGCACCGACTGCGAGATGGGGTACGCGGGCGGCACCATCGCTCAGGTCCTGGCGAAACTCCAGGCCTGTCTCGATCGGCCCGAGCAGGCGGCGTTCAAGGGGACCAACGTCCGGTTCTTCGCCAACCACATCTTCGGCGAGGCGATCGAGCCGCCGGGGACGGCGCTGACGCGCGCCGACCTGGATCGGCTCGAGACGACCCGGCCGGTCATGGTCGAGAACGCCGACGGGCACAAGTTCTGGATGAACAGCAAGGCGATCAGCAACGCCGGCTTCAACGAGAAGACGCCCGACCCGCCCGAGGGCTCGATCGGCCGCGACGCGCAGCGCAAGCCGAGCGGATTCTTCGCCGACCTCGATCCCGGTGAGTGGGGCCAGAAGGCGCCTGTCACCGAGGCGTCCCTGCTCGAGCAGGTGCGCCGGACCAACGCGGACGCCAACCGGATGGGCCTCACCTCCGTCTTCATTCCCGGCGAGGGGGAGAAGGAGATCGCCGATTGGGCCAGGCTCCAGGACGAGGGGAAGCTGACGCTGCGGGTCAATGTCGGGCTGTCGGCCGGGTTCGTGCGCGGCAACGGCGACGTCGCCGACCTGCGCCGCAAGATCGCCGCGCTCGACGACTACAAGAAATACGCGCGCGGGCTCATCGACGTCACGAGCGTGAAGGTCTACTGCGACGGTGTCATGGAGTACCCGGCCCAGACGGCGGCGATGCTGAAGCCGTACGGCGTCAACGCCGGGACGGCCGACAAGCCGGTCTGGCGGCCGGGGACCGCGCGCGGGCCGGAGCCGTCCTGCTCCGACGCCAAGGCCGGTTTCGTCGAGCTAGACCGGGCGGGCTGGCAGATCCACGTCCATGCCATCGGGGATCGCGCCACGCGGGACGCGTTGGACGACTTCCAGGCCGCGCTGGCGGCGAACGGCGCTCACGATCGGCGCCACACCATCACCCACCTCGAGGCGATCGACGCGGCCGACGTGCCCCGCTTCAAGACGCTCGGTGTCATCCCCAGCATGTCGCTGCAGTGGGCGAGACGCGACGGCTACACGGTCACCGGAACGATCGGCTCGATCGACGAGGCTCTCTACACCCGCCTCTTCCCCGCCGCCGAGCTCTGGCGCGCCGGCGCCGTCATCGCCGGCGGCAGCGACTACCCGGTCGATCCGCTCCGGCCCTTCTCGCAGATCGAAACGGCGATCACCCACACCGGCGAGGCGATCCCCGGCGTCCTTCCGGGCGCCCTGAGCCCCACGGAGGTCATTCCCGATCTGCTCGCCGTGATCAAGATGCACACGATCAACAGCGCCTACCAGATGCACCAGGAGAAGAATTTCGGATCGATCGAGACCGGCAAGTACGCCGACCTGATCGTGCTGAGCCAGAACCTCTTCGCGATCCCGACCGGGAAAATCTCCGACACGAAGGTGCTGCTGACGGTCCAGGGCGGGAAGGTGGTGTACCGGGACGCGGAGACACGGCTCGGGGCCCCGGCTGCTCCGCAGGCTACTTTGGCGCCGGGGTAGGCGCGCTTCCCCGCAGCTCCGCCTGCGCGCGCACCACGCCGCCCTTGATGACGTAGCGCAAGGCGCGGAGGCTCCTGATGTCGCGCGCCGGGTCGGCGGCGACGACGATGAGGTCGGCGCGCTTCCCCTTCTCGACGGTGCCGAACTGCTCCAGGCGACCCATGGCCTGCGCGCCGTTGCGCGTCGAGGCGACCAGCACCTCCATCGGTGTCATCCCGGCCGCCTGCATCGCCTCCATCTCGGCGTAGACGGAGGGGCCGTGCAGGGTGAGTGGGTTGCCGGCGTCGGTCCCCGTGGCGATGGTGATGCCGGCGTCGCGCACGGTCTTTAGGTTGGAGAACATCTGCTTGCCAAGCATCGCGAAGCGCTCGCGGCGCTTGCCGGCCGCCGTGGGGTCGTCCTCCTTCACGGAGAGGCGCGCGCTCTCGGCGACGTGGTTCAGGGTGTCGGGGTCGACGCAGCCGTTCGGGTCGTCGATGGCGGGCACCTTCTTCCCCACCGCCGCCTCCTGCAGCCGTCCGTAGCCGTCCAGGACGGTCAGGGTCGGGCAGTAGATCGTCTTGTTCTCCTGCGCCAGGCGCAGGAACTCATCGCTCACCGGC
>DASTNM010000193.1:0-6708 GCA_035762745.1 Candidatus Polarisedimenticolia bacterium | reverse complement strand
CGAAGAGCTGGGTCGTGTTGTCGAGCAGCACCATCTGGACCCAGATGTCGTGCCCGCTCTTGTGCTTCGGGATGATGAAGGCGTAGCTGGCCGGGCTGCCGCCGCCGCACTTCTTGCAGGGGATGAGGGCGGTGTTCTGCTTGACTGTTGCGCCGCTCTTGTCGACGAGAACGACGTTGAACCCCTGGAGCGAGACTTCGTGCGTGATATCCCAGCTGACGGTCCCCGAGCCGCCGCCGGATGTGCTCTGGAAGGAGATGCGGACATTGATCGCCTTCTGCTCGCAGGCGGTCGGGTCCTGGCCGGGGTTGTAGACGGTGGGGCAGTTGTCGCAGATGTCGCCGATGCCGTCGATGTCGACGTCCGATTGGTTAGTGTTGCTGACGAGGACACAGTTGTCGCAGGCGTCACCGACGCCGTCGAGGTCCGAGTCCGACTGCAGGGGGTTGGAGGTGGTGGGGCAGTTGTCGCAGAGATCTCCCAGGCCGTCGAGGTCGGTATCTTCCTGCAGCGGGTTCGGGACCGACGGGCAGTTGTCCCGCGCGCAGGTGTTGGCGGCGAAGCCGGGGTCGCCGTAGCCGTCGCCGTCGAGATCGGTGCAGGGGTCGCAGGCGTCGCCCACCCCGTCGAGATCGGCGTCGGCCTGGGTCGAGTTGGCGACGAGCGGGCAGTTGTCGCATACGTCGCCCACCCCGTCTCCGTCGACGTCGGCCTGCGCCGGGTTGGGACGCAGCGGGCAGTTGTCGGTGGCGCAGGTGTTGGCGGGGAACCCGGGATCCCCGAAGCCGTCCCGATCGCTGTCGGTGCAGGTGTCGCAGGCGTCTCCCGTGCCGTCGCCGTCCCTGTCCTGCTGGAGCGGGTTGGCAACCGCGACGCAGTTGTCGCAGGCGTCACCGACTCCGTCGCCATCGACGTCGCTCTGGCCCGGGTTGGAGACCAGAGGACAGTTGTCGGTGGGGCAGGTGTTGGCCGGGAAGCCGGGGTTGCCGAAGCCGTCGCCATCCGTGTCGGTGCAAGGATCGAACGGATCGCGCAGACCATCATGGTCGGTGTCGGGGAACGGTCCCTGGTTGAACAACACCGAGAGATCGCGATTCCCGGCGAAGGCCAGATCGGTGCGGTGGTCGAGGTTCAGATCCCCGATCGCCGGCGCTCCGGGATCCGACCCGGTCGCGAAGCGCACCTCGGGGGCGAAGGTGCCGTCGCCCCTCCCTGCCAGGAACGAGGCGCCGACGCGGCTGATCACCGCCAGGTCCACCTTCTCGTCGTTGTCGAGGTCGGCGGCGACGACGGCGCTCGGGGCGATCCCGGCGCCGTAGGAAACCGCCGCCGCGAAGGTGCCGTCGCCCGCCCCCAGGAGCACCGAGACCGCGTCCGTCGCCCCGTTCGCCAGCGCCAGATCCTGCCGGCCGTCGCCGTTGAAGTCGCGCGCCAGGATCGATCCTCCTCCCAGGCCGAAGTTGGAGCGGATCTCGGGAAGGAAGGTGCCGTCACCGGCGCCGAGGAGGATCGAGATCCCGTCGGCGTCGGTGGCGACCGCCAGGTCGATCTTCCCGTCGCCGTTGAAGTCGGCGGCGGCCGCCGCCGTGGGCGCGAAGCCGGTCGGATAGAAGGCCTGCGGCTCGAAGGTGCCGTCGCCATGGCCGAGCAGAACGTTCACCGACGGCAGCGTGTTGTTCGGGACCGCCACGTCGGCCCGTCCGTCGCCGTTGAAGTCGGCGATCACCGGTCGGGTCGGCCAGAGCCCCTGGCCCGAGCGGATCTGGAATGCGAACGAGCCGTCGCCCAGGCCGAGCAGCACCGAGAGGTCGGCCGAGAATTCGTTGACCACCGCCAGGTCCTCGATCCCGTCGCCGTTGAGGTCGCCGGAGGCGAGGGCGGAGGGGCCATCCCCCGCCCGCAGGCGCGCCGGCGTTCCGAACGTTCCATCGCCACGTCCCATCAGCACCGACAGGTCGTCGGCGCCGAAGTTGGTCACCGCCAGGTCGGGGCGGCCGTCGCGGTTGAAGTCGTCGACGACCGAGGCGCCCGACTCGCCGCGGGCCATGATGCGCGTGCGCGCCCCGAACGTCCCGTCTCCCTGGCCGAAGAGGACCAGGAGGCTTCCCGGGGTGACCCCCGAGCCGGCGCCGCGGGCGTTGCTGACCGCCAGATCGGATCGTCCGTCCGCGTTGAAGTCGCTGAGCACGACGAAGGAGGGACCGGGGCCCGCGCCGTAGCGGACCTCCGGCGCGAAGGCTCCGCCGCCGCTCCCGAGGAGGATCGAGACGTCATCCGAGCCGGCGTTGGCGACCGCCAGGTCGGCGCGTCCGTCGCCGTTGAATTCGCCGGTGATGAGCGACGAGGGGGTGCCGCCGGTGGCGTGACGGCTCTGCGCCGCGAAGGTGCCGTCCCCCTTCCCGGAGAGGGTCGACACGTCGTCCGAGAAGGCGTTCGCCACCGCCAGGTCGGGCTTCCCGTCGCCGTCCAGGTCGGCGATGGCGACCGCCGCGGGGCCGTCCCCGGCGGCGTAGCGCACCTGCGGCGCGAACGTGCCGATGCTGCTCCCCAGGAGGATCGAGAGATCGCTGCCGGTGACGTGGCAGCCGGTGGTGTCGCAGATCCTGATCCCCTGGTTGGTGATCGCCAGGTCCCAGCGCCCGTCGCCGTTGAGGTCTGCCGAGGCGATCGCGGAGGGCGCGTCACCCGTTCCGAAGCGTGTCTGCGTTCCGAAGGTGCCATCCCCCCTTCCCGGCAGGATCGAGAGGCTGCTCCCGACCCACTGGCAGGAGGTGGTGCCGCAGGTGTAGGCGCCGGTGTTGGTGACCGCCAGGTCGACCCGGCCGTCGGCGGTGAAGTCGCGCGCCACGACGCCGGAGGGGTTGTCCCCGACTCGGTAGCGGACCTGCGGCCGGAAGGTGCCGTCGCCGTTGCCGAGCAGGACCGAGACGTCGTCCGAGAGCTGGTTCGCCACGACCAGGTCGAGGTGGCCGTCGGCGTTGAAATCGCCGCTCTCGATGGCGTTGGGGCCGCTGCCGGCGGCGTAGACGACCTGGGGCCCGAACGTGCCGTCGCCGGCCCCGAGGAGGATCGACACGCCGCCGCTGCGGTTGGCGACCGCCATGTCGGGCCGGCTGTCGCCGTTGAAATCGCCCACGACGATCGAGTCGGGGGCCGGACCGGTCTCGAACACCGGGCCGGGGAAGATCGGCTGCGCCTGATCGGCGCCGTTCGACAGGCCGGCGAGCAGGACGAGAATAAAGATGGTCCCGGGCAGACCCGGGGCCGGATGACGTCTGGTGGTCATGCTACCTCCCGGCGGAACGCCCCTGGCGCTGAAAAGCCCGCCCCGAGCGACCTTTTAGGCACACCCCGGGCCGGCAGCCGATGAATATACCGTGATCCGGCGGCCGGTCCAACCAGAATCGGGCAGGCAGCCACCCTGTTGGAGGGGCCTGCCCCATCAGGGCGGGAGTGGTTTCAGGCCTGGGCCGGCGCCTCCAGCGGTGGAGTGCGGCGCCCCCTGGCCGCCGGGCGGCGCGGGCCCTCTTCCCGATCCCGCGCCTCGCCATCGAGTGCGAACGCCCGCAGGCGCGCCCCCGGGGTCGGCGTCCTCTGGGTGTAGGCCGCCTTGACCGTCTTCCCGAAGAGACGCATCTCCTCGGCCGCGGTGCGGATGATCTGGCGCAGCGCCTCGCAGGCGAGGATCGCCTCGGGGGTGCGGGGCGGCCGCTGGGAGACGACGAGCGAGCCGCCCGGCGCCAGGGAGCGTGCCGCCTGCCGGGCGACGATCAGGCCGGCGGTCACGTGCCGGTCGAGGAAGAGCGACAGGGCCCTCTGGTGCTCGAGGTAGCGTGTCTTGAGGGTCGCCTCGTCGAGCCCGGTCAGAGCGGGGTCGGCCGGGAACATCACGAAACGCTCCGCCGCCTCGCAGGCCCCGGGGACGTGGACGACCGTGTCGACCGGCTCGAGGCCGGAGAAGAGATCGGCGATGGAGGAGGCCGAGGCGGGATCGACGCCGCGGATCTCCAGCCGTCCCTCGCGCTCCGGGGCGATCGGCAGGTTCCACCAGGGGGAGCGGGTCGGCCCGCGTCTGAGACGCGGCCCGAGACGGGCCATCATCCCGTCGTCCGCCGCCACGATGACGCGCTCGGCCCCGCCCTCCAGGCTCCAGGCGGCGAAGGCGCCGGCCCGGTCGATCTCGGAGAAGGTCCGGCCGCTGGCGATGATCACCACGGTCTTCCCGGGGCGGCCGAATCCCGCCCCCTCCGACGGTGTCGCGGCCGCCGCCACCGGCAGCGTCGAGACCGGGATCCCCTGCCCCGACCCGGTCAGCCCCCGGCGCGCCGCGAAGGCGACCGCCTCCGCCACGTCCTCGGGACGCGGGGCGGTCTTCGGGATGAGCCGGCGGAACCACTCCTGGATCTCCGGGTCGGCCGCGGGGTCTTCGACCCCCTGGCGGCGGAAGTGCTCGCCGTAGTTCTTCGCCACCCACTGGAAACGCGGCCCGTCGATGAGGCTGGGCTGGATGTCGGCGATGTAGATGCCGTGCGGCCGCAGCGCGTCGGCCAGGATCTGGGCGCAGGTCTTGAGCAGGATCTTCGGCACCGTATAGGGGATGCGGAAGACGTAGGGCTGGTCGGCGTAGAAGGTGCTGACGTTGACCACACCGCCCGAGGCGCCGCGCCGGCGCATGTCGAGGACGGCGCGCACCATGCCCAGCCAGGCGCCGGTGAAGTTCACGGCCAGCGTCTGGTGCCAGCGCGCCTCGCCGTCCAGCTCGATCTCACCGAGGGTGGCGAAGGCGCCGCCGATGCCGGCGTTGTTCACCCACAGGTCGACCCCGCCGCCGCCCGATCCGTTCCCCCCCAGTCCGCGCACCGCCTCGAGGACCTTCTCGCGGTCTCCGGGGAAGGCGATGTCGGCCGCGACACCGTGCGCCTCGCCTCCGAGGGCGCGGATGGCGCGCGCGGTCAGGTCGAGATCGGCCTCGCCGCGCCCGGTCAGGACCAGGCGCGCCCCCTCGCGCGACAGCCGCAGCGCGATCGACTGCCCGAGATTGCGGCCGCCGCCGGTGACCACGGCGGTCTTCCCCGCCATCGTCCCGATCTCCTGGAGGCCGGCGTTCCGCTCGTCCGGGTAATAGATCATCCCCGAGATCGAGGCATTGGCGTCACCGACGAGCTGCAGGGCGAGGCGCGCCGCGCGGGCGGCGTCGGCCTCGCCGGCTTCGGTGCCGGGGAAGATGGCGTTGGCGCGCAGCGCCGCGCGGGCCGTCGCCAGCTCGGCGGCGACCGAGGAGACGACCGCCTGCAGCCCCGCCCGCACCACTCCGATCGTCGTCGCCTCTTCGCTCTCCTCCCGCGTCACCGCCGGCGCGACGACGATCAGGCTGCCGGTCGCCCGCCGCGCCCCGGCCTGGAGGAGTGCCTCCTCCTCGGAGGTCCACCCCTCGGTCGTGCGCTGCAGGCCGCCCGCCGGCGACGGGGTGCCGCGGCCACGCTCGAGCAGCTCCAGGAATGGACGCAGCGCCAGGAAACGGCCGTCGCGGATGCCGGCCCGCCGGTTCCCGAGCACCAGCAGGGCCGCCAGGCCGTGCCGCATCAGTCCGGCCGGCTCGAAGGCGAAGCGCTCCTTGAGCCCCTCTTCCTCTTCCGACGTCATGTCGGTGAACTCTCCAGGCATTCCGCCGTCCCCGGTCAGCGCCACGATCGCGTCGAGCCGCGCCCCGGCCTCCGTCCCCGTCCCGCCCGGCGGCGCCGGCGTCGTCAGATCCTCGAACAGCGCGGCGACCCTCCCCTCGTCGGCGGGATCGAGATCGACCGCGCGCACTCCACCCAGGAGGCGCTTCTGGCCGTCGGTGTAGCTCTCGGGCGCCCGGCCGCGCGCCAGGTCGAGCAGGACTCGGCCGGCGTCGGGGCAGGCCAGGACGACCCGCGCCCCGCAGGCGGTGAAGGCCAGGATCAGGGTCGAGGCCTGCTCCGAGCCCGGCCGACCGATCAGGAGCACCTGCCGGCCGGAGAGATCGGGCGCCTTCCCGCCCAGGAGCGGCGGCGCCACCTGGGGCGGCACCTTGTAGTCGACCCCGCCCGCCAGCTCGACCACCGTGCCGTTGGCCGAGTCCCGCAGCTCGCGCGACACCAGCGCCACGATCGAGCGCGCCGCGTCCTCCTGCTTGAGGAAGCGCCGGGCCGGATGCATCTCCTCCGTCTTGCGCCGGATCTCCTCGCCTTTGACCTCGCGTCCCCACAGGCCGCGCTCCAGCGCTCCCAGCGGGTAGACGATCGAGTCGATCCGTCCCCCCTCGACCGGGCCGAGGTTCAGGGCGATGACGCGGATGCCGGCCTTCGCCAGCTCCCAGGCGCTGGCGCGCGTGTGCTCCAGCTTCCAGGCCTGCGCGCCGGTGTACGGTGTGCGGAACGGGTAGGGCCGCAGGATCTGGCGGTGCGGCGAGGTGAAATAGGTGCCGACGTTCAGGATCGTCCCCTCGATGCCGTGCCGGCGCATCAGCCGCGCCGCCAGGCGCGTCGTCTTCATCGTGTGCAGGTGGACGTTGAAGGCGTAGCGGTAGTTGCGCGACGGGATGCGCACCAGGGCGCGCACGTCCCCCGAGATGCCGGCGTTGTTGATCAGGATGTCGAGGCGGCCGAAGGCGCTGTCGGTCGCCGCGAAGAGGCGCCCCAGGGCGGCCTCATCGCTAACGTCGCCGACCTCGTAGACCACCTCGCC
>DASTNM010000192.1:0-11271 GCA_035762745.1 Candidatus Polarisedimenticolia bacterium | reverse complement strand
CACCCAGGATCTCTGCGACGCTTCGACTGGAACCTGCCTCGGGACTCAGCCGACCAACTGCGACGACGGCAACCCCTGCACCGACGACTCCTGCGATCCGGTCGGCGGCTGTCAGCATGTGCAGGTCTCCTGCGACGACGGCAACGTCTGCACGACCGACTCCTGCGATCCGGTCCGCGGCTGCCAGCACGTGCAGGTCTCCTGTGACGATGGCAGCCTGTGCACTCTCGACAGCTGTGACCCGGCGACCGGCGCCTGCCTGCACAGGTTCGATCCCAACCAGTCGGACCTAGATGTTGATGGAGTGCCGGACGCCTGTGACGACTGCCCGACAGTCTTCAACCCGGGCCAGGATCCGAACGCCTGCAAGGAGGAGATCGTCGACATCAGCATCGGCTTTGGGAGCCCGCTGGGCGGCGGATCCGGCATGGTCGGCTGGAGGACCACGCATGAGGTGACCCTGACGGGGTTCAACATCGTCGTCCTGGGAAGAGACGGCGGGACGACGCGGCTCAATCAGGCGCCGATCCCCTGCACCGCCTGCGGCACGGGTAATGGGACTACCTACAATTACCCCATCCCCAAGCACAAGAGCGGGCGCAACATCTTTATCGAGATGCTGCGCGCCGACGTGGTCCTGGGCACCTTCGGGCCGGCGGTCAAGCAGTAGCCCCCGGCACAAGCCCCTGGCGCGGCGGGAGGGAACGCGCGTCCCCGCCGCCGGCCCCCCCCCGCCTCTCCCTGCGTCTTGACGCGGCGCGCGGAAGTCTGCTAAGAACAGCCAGAGCCAGCGGTTTTCTGTCCGGTCCCACTGACAATCCACATTTCTAGGGAGGTGCTGCCGATGCGCATTGCCTGGAAGCCGTGCACCGCGGAGCTGATCGGCGCGTTCGGTCTCTCCTTCATCGGCGCGGGGGCGATCTGCGCCGACGCGCTCACCGGCGGGAAGGTCGGCCTGCTCGGCATCGCCGTGGCGCACGGGCTGGTCCTGTCCATCATGGTCTCCGCGACCGGGCATCTGTCGGGAGGCCATCTGAATCCGGCGGTCACCGGGGCGTTCCTCGTCACCGGCCGGATGAAGCCCGAGATGGCGGCGCAGTACGTCGTCTCGCAGCTGATCGGAGCGACGCTCGCAGGCTTCGCGCTCAAGGCCTGCTTCCTGGAGGTCACCTGGCGCAAGGCGATGCTCGGCACGCCGATGCTGGCGGCCGGGGTCACGCAGGGACGCGGGATCCTGATCGAGGCGATCCTGACCTTCTTCCTCGTCTTTGCGGTCTTCGGCACGGCGGTCGACACGAACGGGCCGAAGATCGGCGGCTTCGGGATCGGGCTGACGATCGCCTACTGCATCCTGATGGGCGGCCCGCTCACCGGCGCCTCGATGAACCCCTCTCGCACCTTCGGTCCGGCGCTGGCGGGCGGCTACTGGAACGGCCACATGGTCTACTGGATCGGCCCGCTGATCGGCGGCGCCGTGGCCGGGCTCTTGTACGACGCCATCCGCGGCCGGAAGTAGGGCGACCGGCCGCCCGGGGCGGGTCTACTCTCCGAGGAGCAGGCGGCGCAGGGCGACCATCGGGATGGCGCCCTGCGACAGGGCCTCGTCGTGAAAGGCGCGCAGGTCGAAGGAGGAGCCGCGCGCCGCCTCGACGTCACGGCGCAGCCGGCGCCAGGATCGCCAGCCGACGTAGTAGCTCGAGAGCTGCACGGAGGAGATCTTCGCCCGCCGCAGCTTGAGCTCCGCCGAGGCCCGCCCGCGATAGATCTCCTTCAACAGTGAGAGCGCCTCCTGGTCGGTCATCCCCAGGGTGTGCAGTCGGATGTCGAGGATGACGTTGGCCAGGACGCGCATCTCCGCCTGCAGGAACTCGATGCGCACCTGCGGCTCCTCCCCGCCGAACCCCTGCTCGAGCATCATCTCCTCGGCGTACTGCGCCCAGCCCTCGACGTAAGCGCCGTTGCCGTAAAGGCTCCTCAAGATACGCCGCCATTCGGGAAGGACCCGGTTGGCGCAGCGGAACTGCAGGTAATGACCCGGGATCGCCTCGTGCAGCGACAGCAGCAGCAGCCGCGTCCGGCCGTAATCGGCCAGGCGTGACTCGATCTTCGCCTTCGACAGGCCGGCCGGAATCGGCGTGACGTAGTAGAAAGACCCGAGGTCGGGCTGCAGGGGCGGGGCGGGGCCCAGGCCGGCGACGTTGAAGAGCCCGCGCAGGAAGGCGGGCGTCTCGACGATCTTCAGATTGTCGCGATCGGTCGGCGTGACGATCGGCCGCGTCGCCAGGAATTCGGCGATCGACCGGACGTCGCGGCGCACGACCTCCAGAATCTCGTCCGGCCGCGGGTGATCGCGACCGATCCGGTCCAGCACCTCGCTCACGATCGTGGCGGTGCGCGCCCGGCTGTTCTTCATCAGGCGGTGGCCGCGGTGCGAGGGGAACCAGGCGTCGTGCAGCGGCGTGGCGGCCGACTGCAGAGTCTCGCGCGCCGCCGCCAGCGACTCCTCGGCGTCGCGCAGCACCTCGGTGGGATCGAGATCCTCGCCGAAGGTGGCGTGGAACTTCTCGCCGTAAATCCCGGGGCCGAGACGCCAATCGCCGGTCGGGCGCGCCGGGAGCTCTTTCTGGAGGAAGCCGCGCAGCCGGTCGAGCGCGGCCAGCGCCTCGCGGCTGGCCGCGGCGAAGGAGCCGGCGATCGGCGACCCCTTGGGGACGATCGAGGGCAGCCCGGTCTCGATCAGCTCCCGGTTCCCCGCGTTCTCTTCGAGCGCCAGCTGGTTGAAGACCGGCGTGCTGCTCTCGAGCGCCGCGATCGCCTGGTCGACGAGCGCCGGGACTCTCTCGAGGCGCGCCACGACGTCGGCCGCGCGCTCTCCGGGCGGCGCGTACTCCAGCACCAGCGGGAAGAAGAGCGCCATGCCGATCGACTCGATCGCGACCGTCGGGTTGGTGGCAGCGACGCGCAGACGCTCCAGGTCGAGAAGCGCCAGCCGGCACTGGCTGTCGATGATCGTCCTGTCGACCCGCTCCTGCTCGGGAAGGGAGGCCTCCGGGAATTCCCGCTGGAGCGTCAGAAGCGCCGCGTGGTAGAAGCGGATCTTGCGCTCGGTGGCCTGCGGGGAGAAGTCCTCGATCTCCCGGTCGAGATCGACGGCGCCGCCCCGCTCCGGGTCGCGATGCTCATGCAGCCCCGCGACGGTGGCGAACTGCGGTGTCAGCGCCAGCGAGTCGAGCGTGAAGGATGAGGCGAAGGCGGCGAAGCGCGACGCGACATCCCCGCCGCTCCCGGGGCGGGGCGGCGGGCCGGACGGCGGCCCCGGGGCCGGCCTGGGGCAGGCCGTGAGGAGCAGGAGACCGCCCAGCGACAGGATGACCAGGGCCGGGGGGAGGTGCAGAAGTGTCATCGGTCGATCCTCGGGCCGAAGGTTAGTGGCGCCCCTACGGCCTGTCAATGACCGCCTGCCCTGAGGTCCGGGCGGTGCCGGGGCGGATCCGGCGCCCGGGTCGGGGCCGGCGGGGACTGCCTTTCGGGCGGCCGGGACCTATATTTGCCGGGTCCCGAGCCCGGGGGAGAACTATGCGCGTCACCGCTCGAGCCTTGCCGGCATTGACCCTCCTCATGATGGCCCGCCTGGCCGGTGCCGTGGAGCCGTCCACCACCGGCGAGAGAACAGCGGGCCCGGTCGAGTCCTCGCCCTGCACCGTCTCCCTCGTCTCGCCGGGAGAGGAGAAAGTGCTGTACGGAACCGTCGAACTGAAGGCGGAGGTCGCCTGCCCGGCCGGGGCGGGGGGTACTGCCGACGCGGCGCGGGTGGTCTTCCTGGTCGACGGCATCGCGGTGGGTGAGGCGGCGCAGCCGCCCTACAGACTGGCGTGGGATGCCGGCGGATCGTTCTCGACGCACGTCGTGGAAGCGCGCCTGCGCGACGAGAAGGGGCGCGTCGCCTCCGCGCTGGTCGTCACGCCGGGGTCGGCGCTGCGCGAGTCGGTGCGGGTCGCCTCGACGCCCATCGACCGGGTCGATCTGTCGATCGCGGTGACCGGCGAGGATGGGCGCCCGGTCCACGGACTGACCCGCGACGACTTCAGCCTGCGCGAAGACGGTCGGGAGAGGCCGATCGAGGCGGTCGACCCCGAGCGCCGGCCGCTCAGCGTCGCCATCCTGATCGATGTCAGCAGCAGCACGCGCTCCGCCTGGGACGTCCTGCGCCGGGCGGCCCCCGCCTTCGCGCGGACGCTGGGGCCGGAGGACGCGGCGAAGGTGATCGCCTTCAGCGGCCCGGCCCGCCTGGTCGCCGACTACACGCGCGACCCGCGGGCGATCGAGCAGGCGATGGCCGGATTCAGTCAGTGGGGCGGCGGCACCAGCCTGTACGATACGCTGGCGGCGGTCGGCGTCGAGATGGCCTGGCGTCGCGGCGGCCGCCAGGCGGTGGTGCTGCTCACCGACGGGATCGACACCCTGAGTCGCATCGACCTGCCGCGTCTGCGCAACTACCTGCGCCGCACCGAGGTGACGGTCGAGACCTTCCTGCTGCGGCCGGAGGGCGGGGCGCCGCCCCCGGAGGCGCGGCGTTTCGAGCACGACATCACGCTCCTGAGCCAGGAGACCGGCGGCCGGACGCGCGTCATCAAGGATCCCGGGGCCGGGATGGAAGCGGCCTTCCGGGAGCTGGGGGAGGAGCTGCAGGATCGCTACCACCTCGTCTACTCCAGCGATCCCGGTGGGGGCGACGGCCGGCACGGCGGCCGTCGTGGAGCGTGGCGTGGGATCGAGGTCACGGCCCGCCGGCCCGGCGTCGGCGTGCGGACGCGCGCCGGGGTCCTCGGCGGCCACGACATCGCCGAGGATCTGCTGGCCGACCTCGGGCAGGGTGACGCCGCGGCCCGGGCCAAGGCGGCCGAGTGGCTCGGGAGCGTGCCGGCGGCCGGGGCGGCGGAGCGCTTGCTCGCGGCGCTCGCCGACCGCTCTCCCGACGTGCGGGCCGCCGCCGCGGGCTCGCTCGGCAAGATCCGCGAGCCGCGCGCCGTCGGCACGCTGGTCGGGCTGCTCACCGACCCCGACGCGGCGCCGCGGCGCGCCGCCTCGGAGGCGCTGCAGTCGTTCGGACCGGCGGCGGTCCCGGCGCTCCTCGACGATCTCGATCGCGCCGCGCCGCAGGCGCAGGTGCCGATCCTCGCGGTGCTGGCGGCGATCGGTGACGCCCGGGCGCTCGAGGCGATCACCCGCCGGGCGCTGCCGCCCCCGCCTCTCACGAGAGAGACGGCGGACCGGCCCCGCCCCGATCCGCGGGTGCGCGCCTGGGCCCTCTGGGCACTGGGAAAGATCGGGCGGCCCGAGTCGCTCCCCGTCCTGCGCAAGGGCGCCGCCGACGCCGACCCTCTGGTCAAGGAGGCGGCGGAGCGCGCCCTGGCGGCCCTGAGCGCTCCGGCGCGGGACGTCCGCCAGCCCTGATCGCCTGAGATCCGGTCCCGCGTCAGCGGGCGCTTTGCCTTGTGGGGGAGAGACCATTTCGATCGAGTACGAGATTCCACTGCTGTCGGTGCCGCGCGCCGCGTCCGCCCGGACGATGCTCGGGCAGTGGCTCCTGGCGGGCCACCCGCTCGACGAGACCGAGGTGGGGGAGCGGACGCACCCCTGGTACCGGGTGCTGTGGCTCACCGGCGTGGACTATTTCTCGACCCTGGGCTACCAGCCGGGGCTGGCGCTCCTGGCCGCGGGGGCCCTGTCGCCGATCGCCACCGCCATCCTGGTGCTCGTGACGCTTCTGGGTGCCGTGCCGATCTACGCCCAGGTGGCGCGGCGCTCCTACGCGGGGCAGGGATCGATCGCCATGCTCGAGTCGCTCTTCCCCGAGTGGTCGGGAAAGATCTTCGTGCTGGCGCTTCTCGGGTTCGCGGCGACCGACTTCGTCATCACCATGACTCTCTCGGCGGCCGATGCGGCGCAGCACGCCGTCGAGAACCCGCTGCTGCACCGGTACCTCGGTGACCACCGCCTCAGCCTGACGCTGACGCTGCTGGCGCTCCTCGCGGCGGTCTTCCTCAAGGGGTTCAAGGAGGCGATCGGCGTCGCGCGCCTGCTCGCCATCCCGTACATCGCCCTCAACGTCATCGTCCTGATGCGCGGCCTGGCGGAGGTCGCCCTGCATCCGGCGCTCCTGTCCGCCTGGCGCGCCGCTCTTCGCGTGCACGGCGACTGGACGTCACTGCTCCTGGTCTCGGCGATCGTCTTCCCGAAACTGGCCCTCGGGCTGAGCGGCTTCGAGACCGGCGTCTCGGTGATGCCGCTGGTGCAGGGTGGCCGGAACGACGCCCGGGCGCAGGTGCCGCACGGCCGCATCCGCGCCACCCGCCGGCTTCTGATGACGGCGGCGCTGATCATGAGCGGTCTTCTGATCCTGTCGAGCTTCGTGACCACCCTGCTGATCCCGCCGTCGGCTTACGGGCCGGGGGGCGAGGCTCAGGGGCGCGCCATCGCCTTCCTGGCCCACGGCCTCCTGGGGAACGCCTTCGGCACCGTCTACGATCTCTGGACGATCGCCATCCTCTGGTTCGCCGGCGCCTCGGCGCTCGCCGGCCTGCTGAACCTCGTCCCGCGCTACCTGCCGCGCTTCGGCATGGCGCCGCAGTGGACCACCTACCGCCGGCCGATGGTCCTGCTTCTCTTCACCATCTGCGCCGTCGTGACGTTCATCTTCCGCGCCGACGTCGAGGCCCAGGGCGGCGCCTACGCCACCGGCGTGCTGATGTTGATCCTCTCGGCCGCGGTCGCCGTCGCCCTGGCGCTCTGGCGCGAGTACCGCGCCCAGGCGGTGCTGAAGGGGCTGCCGATCCTGGCGCAGAGCCTCTACTTCTGGATCGTCACCGCCGTCTTCGGCTTCACGCTCCTCGCCAACGTGATCGAGCGACCCGACGGAGTCATCATCGCCAGCGTCTTCGTGACCGGCATCCTGGTCGCCGGCGCGGCCAGCCGGTACGTCCGCTCGACCGAGCTGCGCGTGTCGGAGATCCGTTTCGTCGACGACGAGTCGGTGGCCCTCTGGAAGTCGATGGTCGGCAAGAAGGTGAATCTGGTGCCTCTGCGCACCTCGACACCGGAGGAGCGCACCCGCAAGGCGGCCACCCTGCGGCAGTACTACTCGGTGACGGGGCCGCTCGCCTTCGTTCAGGTGCGCCTGATGGACAACCGCAGCGAGTTCCTCGCCCCGCTTCGTGTGCGGGTCAGCCGCGACGACAGCGACTACGTCATCGAGGTCTCCGGCGCCATCGCCGTCGCCAACAGCATCGCCTACATCAGCGAGCTGCTCGACCCGACGAGCCTCTTCCTGAGCCTGACCGGGCAGAACCTGATGACCCAGGCGCTGCGCTATCTCCTGCTGGGCGAGGGAGAGGTCGGTCTGATGGTCTACAAGATCCTGGTGCGCTACTGGGAGTGGACCCTCGAAGAGGACGTCCGCCCGCTCATCTTCCTGATGAGCGACTGAGGATCGGGTCGCCGGCGCGGCGGTCGATCAGGAGGCCGGGACGCGCAGGATGGTGATGGGGCCGGACAGGCGCGCCCCGAGGCCCATCTGCCTGGGATTGGTCACGGTGAGCGTGGCGGTGTCGCGGACTTTGCAGGTGAAGCGGTGCGACTGCTGCTCCGGCTGGTTCTCGCAGCCGGCCCCCTCCCAGGAGACGGTCACCCCCTGGTTGGCCCGGACGTCGGGGGTGACCTCGATGGTCACGAGGTAGTCGCCCTCCTTCAGCGCGAAGGATCGGTGCGCGCCGTCCGCAAGCACCAACCGCTCCGAGGCGATTTTCTCGACCACCTCGACGGGAGTGACCGCGATGATCTCCTCCAGCGCCGCGCGCAGCCTGGCCCTGCCGACCGCCACCGGCCGGACCTTGTCCCCGTCGACCGTGACGACCGCCGGGTCGGACGACGTGACCGGGACCGGCACGTCCTTCATCTCCCGGCCCCCTTCGCCCAGGGCGCGCGCGTGCAGCGCGACCGGGGCGCTCCCCAGGACGAGCTGCAGATCGCGCGGCAGCGCGATCTCGGCCGGAATGCGACACTTCGCCGCGACCTCGCTGCTCAGCCCGCCGCCCGTCAGCGTGACCGTGCCGTCTCCCGTCTTGAGGCAGCGCAGTGCCCCGGCCGCCGAGACCTCGATCAGCTCCGCCGGCGCGGCCGAGTAGGTCACCCGCTGCCGGCTCAGCGGCTCCCCTTTCTTGTTGACGAGCACGGCGTCGAGCGCCACCGCCTTGCCGCTCACGATGACCGCCGGAGGCGCCGTGAAGTTGATCTTCGCCGGGGTGGTGTCGGAGCAGGAGAGAGAAAGGGCCGGCAAACCGAAGAGAAGCCACGCCGAGAGCCGCACGCGCATGGGATTCACCCTCCTAGGTCGTGGCCGCGATCACGATGCGGGCGCAGGCTTCCGCATCCGATGCGGCGTCGTGATGTCGCAGCGGGATCTTCAAGTGCCGGCAGACGTCGGGAAGCTTCGTCGGATAGAGCCCCCAGGCATCCCGCGCCATCTTCACCGTGCACTTGAAGCCGAGATCCGGGGGCCGCAGACCCGCCTCGGCGCAGCAGGCGTGCAGGACGTTGCGATCGAAGGGGGCGTTGTGAGCCGCGAGAAAGTCGGCCCCGTGCAGGAGGCGCGCCAGGGGAGGCCACACCTCCCGGAAGGACGGCTCGTCCTCGACCCGCTCCCAGGAGATGCCGTGGATCGAGGTGAACACGAACTCGCGCCTCGGGGGCCGGATCAGCCGGCACTCGCTGGCGACGATCCGGCCCTCCTCGACGCGCTCCACGGCGACCGCGCAGGCGCTGTCGGGGCCGTAATCGGCGGTCTCGAAGTCGATGGCGACGAATTTCATGATCGTCCTGAGCGGCGCGATACCGTCGCGGGATGCGGCGGCGGTGAGGCTATCTCGAGCCGCCGTCGGGGCGCCCGGCGGGGGAACGGCAGGCCTCGCGAAGAATAAAGCTGGACATTCCGCGCCTGGCGCCCTACACTACCCTTGCAACTGAACCACGAGCAGGCAGTCTTCGCCTTCCGGAGTCGACCCGCTCAGGAGCGGGTTCCAGCCTAAACCGCTAGAACCGAAACGTTCCCCCAAGGTTCATGTCCATCGTGCGATGGCGGCCACGTGGCCGCGGTCGCGGATCGCCGCGGGTCCTGGGGGCCGGCGCGCGATCACCAACCGCCGGGCGCCAGGCGCTCCGGCGACACACACCGCCGCGCGCCATCGGTGCCGGCGAAAGGAGAGTCATATCGTGTCATTCACCGAGTTGGGCCTCGCGCCCGAGATTGAACGCGCCGTGAGCGAAGAGGGTTACGAGGCGCCCACGCCGATCCAGGCCGGGGCCATCCCCGCCGTCCTCGCCGGGCGGGATCTGATCGGATGCGCCCAGACGGGCACCGGCAAGACCGCCGCCTTCACCCTGCCGATCCTGCACCGCCTGCGGGCGGGAGGGGCCGGGGTGACGCCCGTGGGAAGTGCCGGGGTAACTTCCGCGGGAGCCGCCGGCGTGCCGCGCCACGGATCGCGCGGCCGGCTGCGGGCCCTGATCCTGACCCCCACGCGCGAGCTGGCGCTGCAGGTGGGAGAGTCGCTGCGGGCCTACGGCCGCCACCTGCGCCTCGACGCGGCCGTCATCCACGGCGGTGTCGGGCACCAGCCGCAGGAAGCCAGGCTGCGCCGCGGAGTCGACATCGTGGTGGCGACGCCGGGGCGGCTCCTCGACCACATGGGGCGCGGCTACGTCGATTTCAGGAGCCTGGAGGTCCTGGTCCTGGACGAGGCGGACCGCATGCTCGACATGGGGTTCATCCGCGACGTGCGCCGCATCGTCGGCGCGCTCCCGCCCCGCCGCCAGACCCTGATGTTCTCGGCCACCATGCCCGACGAGATCCGCCGCCTGGCGAGGGAGATCCTGCGCGAACCGATCAACGTCGAGGTGGCCCCGCGCCGCTCGGCGCCGGCGGTGGGCGTGCGGCAGACGCTCCTGCCGGTGGGCAGTGGACGCAAGCGCGATCTGATGGCGCACCTTCTCGAGACCGAGGCGCGCGGCCTGACGCTGGTCTTCACCCGCACCAAGCGCGGCGCCGACAAGCTGGCCCGCCACCTCGAAGGGCGCGGACACGCCGTGGCGCTGCTGCACGGCAACCGGAGCCAGGCGCAGCGCACCAAGGCGCTCGCCGCCTTCCGCGGCAGGCGCGCCCGCGTCATGGTCGCCACCGACATCGCCGGCCGCGGCATCGACGTGGACGGCATCGGCCACGTGGTCAATTACGACCTGCCGAACGTCCCCGAGGACTACGTGCACCGCATCGGCCGCACGGCGCGCGCCGGCGCCACCGGCGACGCCCTTTCGCTCCTCTCCCCGGAAGACCACCCGCACGTGCGGGGGATCGAGGCGCTGATCGGGCGCGCCATCGAGCGCCGGGTCGTGCAGGGGTTCGCGGAGGAGGGCGCGCCGCCGCGCCCGCGACGCTCCTAGAACCGGCGCGTATAGCCGGCGAGGAAGAGATAGTCGGCGAACGCCGCGTCACCGTGCGTGCCGTTGTTCAGGTCGGGCACGCTCCGCAGCCGGGCGCGATCCACGGCGAACGGCACCTGCAGCGAGATCGTGTGGGCCCCCTTCGACCAGCTCACCCCCGGCTCGGCCGAGATGGCGTAGCCCGGACGCCGGAAGCCGACGCTCGATCCGAACAGGTCGTGCACCGGGACACCCTCGGCCCGCCCGCCCAGGGTGAGGCCCCATCCCCGGCCGGGGTACCAGGCGATCCCCATGCGGGCGATGTACTGGTCGGCGATCGACATGATCTGCTCGCCATTGGCGCTGCGGTAGGTCTCGACGCCGCTGACGGCCTGGGGGTTCGCCAGGTAGGTCGCGCTGCCGTAGGCGGCGAACCGGTCTGCTCCGAAATGGCGGTACATCTGCACGTCGAAGACCAGACCGAAGCCGCCGTCACCGGGCTGGATCGACTGGTCCACCGTCTGCTCGGTGAGCGTGAAGGTGCCTGCCGAAAACCTCTCGCGCGTGTCGACCACGTTGTCCGCCCCGGTCGGCAGCTTGACGCCGAATCCGAGCGCGATGTTCCCCTCCGGCCGGGAGACCGGGTCGTGAATCCATTTCCGCCCCACCAGCGTGAGGTCCCCCATTCCTCGGGACTGCGTCACGCTGCGGTCGATGACGACGTTCGAGGCGTCGCGGACGGGGCTCGACCGCTCCGCCATGAGGTACGGGACGGAGATCGTGAAGCGCCAGCCGTGA
>DASTNM010000191.1:0-2908 GCA_035762745.1 Candidatus Polarisedimenticolia bacterium | reverse complement strand
CAGGATACCGTTCTGTTCAACGACACCATCTTCTACAACATCCACTACGGCCGCCCGGACGCCGGCCGCGAGGAGGTCGAGGCCGCCGCGCGCGCCGCGCACATCCACGACTTCATCGTGGGTCTTCCCGACGGCTACCAGACGTCAGTGGGCGAGAGGGGCCTGAAACTCTCCGGCGGCGAGAAACAGCGGGTCGCGATCGCCCGGGCGCTCTTGAAGAACCCGGCGATCCTGATCTTCGACGAGGCCACCTCGGCGCTGGACTCCCAATCCGAAAAGGCGATCCAGGCCGAGCTCGACCGCATCCAGGTCGGACGCACGACGCTGGTGATCGCGCACCGGCTGTCGACGGTGATGGGGGCCGACCAGATCCTGGTGATGGACCAGGGCCGTATCGTCGAGCGCGGCACGCACGACGATCTGCTGGCCGCCGGACGACATTACGCGCGGATGTGGCGCCTGCAGCAGCAGGAGCGTGCCGAAGAGGTCCCGTCGCAGACCGGGGTCCCATCGACCTGACGTCATCTTGATTGTGGGAACCGGTCGGACCGCAGCAGTCAGGGACAGGCGTTCACGGACCGTTCCGTCGTCGGCACACCGTTGACCGCCGCCCAGCCCCAGGTCCCGGTGCCGCACGCCGATCGGCCCCGCACGAGGTACCAGTAGATCTGCCCGAGGCTCGGGAGCGATGGGTCGGAGGCCGGTGGTGCCGCCGCACCGGAGGCGATGCAGGTTGCGGGCATCCCCGAGCCGAGAGGCAGATCGCTCACGAGGCCGCGAGCCAGGTCGTAGATCGTCCCCGCCGGAGCGCCGGCGAGCGGATCCCAGGTCATGGTCGATTTGTCCGACGCGACGGCCAGGTTCGAGACTTCGCCGGGCGGAGAGACGGCCGTCCCGACGCACGCGCCCGCCTGACACTGGTCGTTCACGGTGCAGGCGTTGCCGTCGCTGCATGTGGTGCCGTTGACGACGATCGTGCACGCCGTGCTGCAGCAGGACGCCGGGGTCCCGTTGGCCGCGCCGGCGTCGCACGCCTCCGTCGGATCCAGGACGCCGTCGCCGCACGCCACCGTCTGGAACTGCCGCATCATGTCGTGGTCCTCGTGCTCGAGGATATGGCAGTGGTAGGGGTACTTCCCCTTGTAATCCTCGAACCGGGCGATGACCCGCAGGATCTGGTTCGGGGCGACCATGGCGGTGTCCTTCCAGCCGCTCTCCTCGGCTGCGGGCGGCTGCGGGGTTCCGTTCGGGATGATCGTGCCGCCGGCGCCGGTGGTAAACCCGTCGCGGTCGAGGACCTGGAACATCACCAGGTGCATGTGCATCGGATGGGAGACACCGGAGTCGTTGATGAAGCGCCAGATCTCGGTCGTGCCGAGCCGGGGGTACTCCGTGATGTCGTTCCAGCCCAGCCCGTTGATCTCCCAGACCGCATTGCCGCAGCCATCGGCCCCGGACTGCTTGAGCCGGAGGTCCCTGGTCTGCACCGCCGACGCCGGATCGAGCCGCATGATTGGACGCAGCGTGTCGGGCACCGCGCTGGTGTAGCCCGTCTGGCTCGTGACGTGGAACTTCATCACCTGGGGCAGATCCGCGGGACCGTTGGGGAAGGGCGCCCCGGCGCTGTTTCTCAGGAGGATCTCGTCACCGTTGGCGTAGCCCGCGAAATCGACCACGACATCGTAGCGCTCGCCGGGCCCGATGGTCAGCGCCCCCACGCCGCGTGCCGGGGCCGCGAGCAGGCCCCCCTCGTTCCCGACCACCGTGAAGGTGAGCGCCCCGGAAGGCGGCACCAGCGACAACGTGTAGACGCGCGACGTGGAGCCGTTCAGGAGCCGGAACAGGTATTTGCCCCGCTGGACATTGAGATACGGCCACACCATTCCGTTGACCATCACCTTGTCGCCGAAGAAATGATCCATCCACAGGCTGGGGTATTTGAGCGTGCCATCCGGGTTGAAGGTCCGGTCCTGGATCACGAGCGGAACCTCGTACTGGCCACGGGGGAGGGGGATCGCATCCTCCACGGAGTCGCGCAGGAGATACAGACCCGCCAGGCCCATGTAGACGTTCAGACGGGTGATGCCGAGGGCGTGATCGTGGAACCAGAGGTACGACGCCTGCTGGTTGTTCGGGTAGGGGTACGGCACGGGCGGGTCGCCCGGAAGGTAGGTGGCCTCCGGGTAGCCGTCGACCGCCGCGGGGACGTGACCACCGTGGAGGTGCGCCACGGTCTTCGCCGCGTCCACGGCGCCCATGATGCAGACATTACCTCCCGTGTCCGTCCGGGTGTCGACGTCGAGATAGTGATTGTTCGTCCGCGGCGCGTTGGTTGCGAAGTCCCGGATGTCGTTGATCCAGTTCACGGTCACCGGCTGTCCCGAGCGCGCCTCGATCACCGGTCCCGGGGTGTGCAGCGCGGCGAAGCCGTCGTGGTAGGCCCACACCCGGGTGGGCGGCAACTGGCTGTGGAGCGTCTGCTCGAACTCGCGCATCGTGAGGTTGTAGGTCGCCGCGCCGCCGGGAGACCCGGAGATCGGCGTCGCCACCGGGGGGATCGGCAGCGGATCGAGATACGGCGTCAGCACGAGCGGACATGCGACTGCGGCGCAGGTGGAGGCGTCTCCCTGGTACGAGCCACCGCCGCCCGTGCAGGTCGTCTGGGTGACCACCGTGCAGGTCCCGTTGCTCGCGCAGCAGGCGCCGGTCGGCACGAAGCAGGGGTTCGGGGAGCAGGAGGTCCCGTCTCCCTGGTAGACGCCCGGGAGCCCGAGACAGGCCGACGGGGCCTGCAGCGTGCAGGTTGCTCCCTGGCAGCAGGCGCCGGTGGTGACCAGGGGCGTGTAGTTGATCACCAGCCGCGGTTTCCACGACACGCCGCTCGTCTGCCCGGTGTTCTCCCGGGTGG
>DASTNM010000190.1:0-4482 GCA_035762745.1 Candidatus Polarisedimenticolia bacterium | reverse complement strand
CGAGCGCAGCATCGGCGCCAGCGGCTTCGGCAGCGGCTTGCGCGGCAGCATCTCCGGGCGGGTGGCGGCGTTGTAGACGAACGAGGCGAGGATGGCGGAGGCCTGCATCAGGTCGCCGGCCTCGACGTGATCGTAGACGTCGAGGTTCGAGTGGTGCGTGCGTGACTCGTAGTCGAGCGGGTCCTGGATGAACTGGAAGCCGGGCAGCCCGACGGCGTCGAACGAGAGATGGTCGGTGCCGCCGGTGTTGCTGATGGCCAGGGTCGTGGAGCCGAGGTCGTGGACGGGGGCGAGCCAGGAGTCGAAGATCGGGCGGGCCATGTCGTTGCCCTGCAGGTAGACGCCGCGGATCTTGCCGGTGCCGTTGTCGACGTTGAAGTAGGCGGCGAGGCGGGCGTGCTCGGGCCTGAGGGTCATGCTGACCGGGTCGCCGAAGTGATCCTTGACGTAGCCGCGCGAGCCGTAGAGCCCCTCCTCCTCGCCGCCCCAGAGGGCCAGCCGAACGGTTCGGTCCGGCTTGAGATCGAGGGCCTTGAGGACGCGCATCGCCTCGAGCGCGACGGCGCAGCCGGCGGCGTTGTCGGTGGCGCCGGTGCCGCCGTGCCACGAGTCGAGATGGGCGCCGAGCATCACCACCTCGTCCTTCTTCCGCCCGCCGGGGATCTCGGCGACGACGTTGAAGCCGTCCTGCGGCTCGTCGAGGAGCCGGACCGCGACGTCGAGGTCGATCGTCATCGCGATCCCGCGCGCCGCGAGGCGCGCCAGGCGGTCGTACGGCTCGGGGGCCAGCGAGATGATCGGCGGCGGCACGGGCGCGCCCGGCTCCCACGATCCCCCCTCCTCGGCGAAGACGATGCCGCCGAGACCGCGCTGGTCGGTCGTCAGGACGGCGAGCGCTCCCTCGTCGCGCAGGAAGGCGTTCAGGCGGTCGTGCACCCGGGTCCAGCGCAGGTAGTAATCCTCCTCCACCTCGTCGGGAAGCGACTCCATGAGGTGGCGGCGCTTCTTCGGATCCTCGGGAAGACGCGTGAGCGGCCACTGCACCTCGATCGGAGTGAACGGCTCGGGGGCGGTGGCCAGGGTTGTCAGCTTCCCTTCGTCGTAGCGCTCGCTCTCCGGCGCGGCGGGCGGCTCGAGCTCGCGCGCCGGCTCGATCAGGACGATCTTTCCCTTCAGTTTGCCCTTCTGCTGCGCCATGTACGAGGCGATGCGGGCCGCAAGCCTTTCGATGTCGAGCTCGTCGTCGCGCTCGGTCTCGACGGCCGTGAACAGAGGGGCGACGACGATCCCGCCGCTGACCGGGCCGGTCGTGCCCGCCGACCAGGCCTTCGGCACGCCGTACAGCGGCGCGTAGGCCGGCTCGCGCAGGCTCATCGTGAAGCGGGTGAGCGACCAGCCGCGTGTCGCCGCTCCCCACTTCTCGAGGCGGGCGTTGCCCAGACCCCACGCCTTGAGCGATTTCACCGACCAGTCGGCGGCGGCTCGGAAGCCGGGCGATCCGGTCAGCCGCGGACCATTGACGTCGGTCAGGAAGAAGAGGTGGTCCATCACCCGCGAGCTCTCGAAGGACTCCTGCTTGATCCTGTGGATGACGGACAGGTCGACGTTCTCTTCAGCCCACGCCGCGAGCGGCAGCAGGCAGGCCACGAGCGCGGCGCCCACGCGAACCCTCATCGTTGCGTCTCCTCCGAGCCCCGGGAAGGGGCAGCCTGTTCGGTGATTCGCGGCAGGCTATCCCGCCCCGGGACCGGGGGTCAAGCGGCAACTGCGGGGGGTGGCAGAATCGGCGCGTTGCTGTCAAAATGCGCGCCGCATCGGCCGGCGGTGCCGCCGGCCTTCCCGCGCGTTGACCCTGATCGTCCCGCCCGGGAGGAACGTCAACGATCGAGAGAGGAGAAGAGAGGATGCGTCGACGTCTTCGATTGGCTGTTCACGTTCTGGTGATCACGGCGGTGATCGGCCTGCTCGCGGCCGGGCTCGACTCGCCGGCGCCCGGGAGGACGCCCTACCTGTCGGCCCTGTCGGCGCTGTCCGACGTCGTGGCCACCTCGGCCAGGGCGGCCGGCGGCTGCGAGATGAAGGACTGCGCCGGCGGTTCGCGCCATAACATCGTCTGCGCCAAGGTCAACTATCCGCTGACCTGCACGATCTATCACGGCTACTGCCTCGGCAACACCTGCCCCTGACGGAGCGCGGCTCGGGCCGGCGGCACCGCCGGCCCGCTATCGCCCGTCGAGCACCTCGCGCACCCTGCGCGCCAGGGCGTCCGGGGTGAACGGCTTCTGCAGGAAGGGAACGTCCTCGTCGAGCACGCCGTGATGGACGATGGCGTCGTCGGTGTAGCCCGACATGTAGAGGATCTTCATCCCGGGGCGCTCCCCCCCGAGGATCTGCGCCAGCTCGGGGCCGCCCATCACCGGCATCACGACGTCGGTGACCATCAAGTGGATCGTGCCCCGGTGCTCGGCGCACAGGCGCCGCGCCTCGGCGACGTCCAGCGCCTCCAGGACCTCGTAACCGTAGTGACGCAGCACCTCGCGCACCAGCTCCCGCACCACCTCCTCGTCCTCGACCAGAAGCACCGTCTCCGTGCCGCGCAGCGCGCGCGGCTCGCTGCGCGCCGAATCCGCGGTGCGCGCGGCCTGATCGACACGGGGCAGGTAGATCTTGAAGGTCGAGCCGCGCCCCGGCTCGCTGTAGACCCAGATGTATCCGCCGCTCTGCTTGACGATGCCATAGACGGTCGACAGGCCGAGGCCGGTCCCCCGCCCCAGCCCCTTGGTGGTGAAAAATGGCTCGAAGATGTGTGACTGCGTCTCGAGGCTCATCCCGACGCCGGTGTCGCTGAGCGCCAGCATGATGTAACGGCCCGCTTTCGCCGGGGCGTGGCTTCTCTCGTACGCCTCGTCGAACTCCACCTCGGCGGTCTCGATCGTCAGCTTGCCCCCCTCGGGCATGGCGTCGCGCGCGTTGACGGCCAGGTTCATCAGCACCTGGGACACCTGCCCCGGATCGGCCTTGACGTTGCCGATCTCCGGCTTCAGCACCGTGACCAGGTCGATGTCCTCGCCGATGAGACGCCTCAGCATCTTGTCCATGTCCGCCACGACGGCATTGAGGTCGAGCACCTGGGGCTGCAGCACCTGCCGGCGGCTGAAGGCCAGGAGCTGGCGCGTCAAGCTCGCCGCCCGCTCTCCCGCGCTCAGGATCACCTCGATCTCGGCGCGCGTCGGGTCGCCGGGCGGGAGCCGGTCGAGCACCATCTGGCCGCGCCCGGTGATGACCGTCAGAAGGTTGTTGAAGTCGTGCGCCACCCCACCCGCCAGACGGCCCACCGCCTCCATCTTCTGCGACTGCTGGAGCTGCTCCTCGCTCTTGCGCAGCGCCTCCTCGGCCTGCTTGCGCTCGGAGATGTCCAGGACCAGCGCGACCGAGTACGCCGGCCGGCGCTGCACGTCGAATATCCAGGTCACCGTCGTGCGCCCCCAGAAGAGGGCTCCGTCCCGACGGATGTAGCGCCTCTCGACGTCGACGATCTCGGGGACCTCGTTGAGCCCGCCGGCGAAGACGCGCCGCGTCGCCTCCAGGTCCTCGGGGTGGACGACGTCGTGGACCTTCATCTTCAGAAGATCCGCCTCGTCGTAACCCAGAAAGCGGCCGAGCGCGGCGTTGACCTGCAGGAACGATCCGTCGAGCGCGACGGTGGCCATCCCCGCCCCGGCCTTCTCGAAGATCGAGCGGAAGCGCTCCTCGCTCGTGCTCAGCGCCTCGCGCGACCGGCGCAGCACCTCGAGGTCGGTGAGATCCTGCAGCATGACGATCGTCTGGTCGATCTCCCCCGACGGCGAGGTGATCGGCATGCCGGTGATGTAGAGGTGACGGGCGCGGCCGTCGATGGTGACCGGTGTCTCGTGGTGGGCGACGTTCCGCGTCCTGAACGGCTGGGCGGCGGGACAGGTCTCGCACGGCGCCTCGCGGCCGCAGATCACCCGGTGGCATTCCCGGCCGATGACGGCTCCGGGATGCGCCGCGTCGCTGAAGCGCCGGGCGAAGGTCGGGTTTGCCCAGACCACGCGCCGCGCGGCGTCGAAGACCAGGAAGCCGGCGTCGGTGTAGTTGACGACGGCGGCGAGCTTCTGGCGCTCGCGCTCGAGAAGCCGCATCTGGGCCTCGAGCAGGCGGATGCGGCGCTCGTGCTCCTCGCACTCGCGCCCGGCCGGCGGAGCCGGCTCAGCGGGACGTGGCGCGCTGCTCATAGGCTTTGGCCAGCCAGTCGGCGACCCGCTCGACCTCTGTGACGCTCTTGGGATCGAAGGCGTCGATCTCGTGGCTGTCGATGTCGATCTGGGCGTAGATCGTCCCGCCCCGGCGGATCAGGATCACCAGCTCCGAGCGGGTGGCGGCGGAGCAGGCCAGGTAGTTCGTCGCCTTGGAGACGTCCGGGACATTGATGTTGCGCCTCTCGGCCACCGCCGTGCCGCA
>DASTNM010000189.1:0-8017 GCA_035762745.1 Candidatus Polarisedimenticolia bacterium | reverse complement strand
TGGCGTCGCGACCCGTTCACCGGCATGCGCGACTTCCACCAGGGCCTCGACCTGGTCGCCCCCCTCGGCACAAAGGTCGTCGCTCCCGCCGACGGCATCGTGACCCGGGTCGGCCCCAGCGGGGGGTTCGGCAACTCCATCTTCATCTCGCACGGGTACGGCATCATGACCCGCTACGGGCACCTCGCCTCCTCCAGCGTCAAGGTCGGCCAGCGCGTCAAGCGCAACGACCCGATCGGCAACGTCGGCAGCAGCGGCCGCAGCACCGGCCCCCACCTGCACTACGAGGTGCTGGTCCACCAGCGCAACGTGGATCCGGTGAAGTACATCCTGGAGGAGTACCGCTCCTTCTAGCGCCCCTCCCGGCGTCAACCTTGACTTCCCCCTGAGTTTTGCTATAGTTGCAGCCACGCGGCCGGGCGGAACGTGAACCACTCCCGGCCCCCGGCGAGGCCGTGCCGGGCTGGCGATCCCTGGATTCGATCCCACCACAGTCCGCCACCAGGGTTCAGGCCCCCCCGGGGGGCGGAGGGCAAAACCTACACTGCGATGTTCATCGACTCGATCCTCAAGGCGATCGTCGGCACTAAGAACGAGCGTGAGCTGCGTCGCCTGCAGCCCCGCGTCGTCGCCGTCAACGACCTCGAGCCCTCCATCCGTCCCCTGACCGACGAACAGATCCAGAGCCGCGGCCGCGACCTCCGGCAGCGCGTGGCCCAGGGGGCGCCACTGGAGGAGGTCCTGCACGAAGCCTTCGCGCTCTGCCGCGAGGCGGCGCGCCGCGCGGTCGGCATGCGTCACTTCGACGTCCAGCTCATCGGCGGCATGGTCCTGCACGAAGGGAAGATCGCCGAGATGAAGACGGGAGAAGGGAAGACCCTGGTCGCCACGCTGCCGGTCTTCCTCAACGCCCTGTCGGGTCGCGGCGTGCACGTCGTCACCGTGAACGACTACCTGGCCCGCCGCGACGCCGCCTGGATGGGTCCCATCTACCGCTTCCTTGGCCTGTCGGTCGACACGATCCAGCACGACATGGACGACGCGGCGCGCCAGCAGGCCTACGCCGCCGACGTCACCTACGGCACGAACAACGAGTTCGGGTTCGACTACCTGCGCGACAACATGAAGTACTCGCTCGGCGCGATGGTGCAGCGCGGCCACAACTACGGCATCGTGGACGAGGTCGACTCGATCCTGATCGACGAGGCGCGCACGCCGCTCATCATCTCGGGGCCTTCCGAGGAGTCGACCGAGCTCTATGCCCGCGCCGACACCATCATCCCGCGCTTCAAGCGCGAGGTCGACTACACGGTGGATGAGAAGGCGCGCACCGTGGCCCTGACCGAGGAAGGGGTCGAGAGGGCCGAAAAGGCGCTGCACGTGGAGAACCTGTACGACCCGGCGCAGATGGAGATGAACCACGCGACCCAGCAGGCGCTCCGGGCCCACGTGCTCTACAAGCGCGACGTCGATTATGTGGTCAAGGACGGCGAGGTGATCATCGTCGACGAGTTCACCGGGCGCCTGATGCCCGGTCGACGCTGGAGCGACGGGCTGCACCAGGCGGTCGAGGCCAAGGAAAAGGTGACGATCCAGAAAGAGAACCAGACCCTGGCCACGATCACGTTCCAGAACTACTTCCGCATGTACGGCAAGCTGGCCGGCATGACCGGGACGGCCGACACCGAAGCGGTCGAGTTCGACAAGATCTACGGCCTCGAGGTCATGGTGGTCCCTCCGAACCGGCCGCTCGTCCGGATCGAGAACCCGGACGTCGTCTACCGCACCGAAGGCGAGAAGTTCACCGCCGTCGTCGAGGAGATCGAGGATCTGCACCGCAAGGGACAGCCGGTCCTGGTGGGGACCATCTCGATCGAGAAATCGGAGCACCTGAGCGATCTCCTGCGCAAGAAGGGGATCCGGCACGTCGTCCTGAACGCCAAGTACCACGAGAAGGAGGCGGAGATAGTCGCCCAGGCCGGCCGGATCGCGGCGGTGACGATCGCCACGAACATGGCCGGCCGCGGCACCGACATCCTCCTGGGCGGCAACCCGGAGTTCCTGGCGCGCCGGGAGCTTCAGGACCGGGGGACCGATCCCGGGGCCGTCCCGCCCGAGGTCTGGCAGGAGACCCTGAAACGCTACCAAGGGGAGTGCTCCGCGGAGCACGACAAGGTCGTCGCCCTGGGCGGCCTGCACATCCTCGGGACGGAGCGCCACGAGGCGCGGCGCATCGACAACCAGCTGCGCGGTCGCGCCGGCCGGCAGGGGGATCCCGGCTCGTCGCGCTTCTATCTGTCGCTCGAGGACGACCTGATGCGCATCTTCGGGTCGGACCGCATCTCGGGGCTCATGCAACGTCTGGGGATGGAGGAGGGGGTCCCGATCGAGCACGGCATGGTGACCCGCGCCATCGAACGGGCGCAGAAACAGGTCGAGGCGCGCAACTTCGAGATCCGCAAGCACCTCCTGGAGTACGACGACGTCAACAACAAGCAGCGCACCGAGATCTATCGCCTGCGCCGCGAGCTCCTGGAAGGCAAGGGGGAGAAGGAGTACTTCCTCCAGAAGGCCGAGGAGATCCTCGACTGGATCCTCGAGTCGAACTGCGGCGCGCAGATCGAGCCGGAGGAGTGGCAGATCGACGAGCTGCGCAATGGCATGCTGCGTTACTTCGGCCTCGACGTCCAGGCCCTGGGGATCGACTGGAAGACGATCAGCGCGCCCGACCTGCGCGACAGGCTCTGGGCCCGCGCCCTGGAGCGTTACGAGGAGAAGGAGCAGGCCCTCGGCGCCGAGGCGATGCGCCAGCACGAGCGCAGCCTCATGCTCTACGTGATCGACAGCGCCTGGAAGGACCACCTGTTGGGGATGGATCACCTCAAGGAGGGGATCGGCCTGCGGGGCTACGGGCAGCGCGATCCGCTGACCGAGTACAAGAAGGAGTCGTTCGTGATGTTCGGCCTGATGAAGGAGCGGATCGAGGACGAGATCATCATGAACCTCTGGCGCCTGGACGCCGTGATGCAGAAGCGGCAGGAGGAGATGGAGCGCAAGAGACAGCGCGACCTGGTGTACTCCGCCCCGGCCAAGGAGGCGCCCCGGCCCGCCCAGCGCCCGGCCGCCCGGGTCGGACGGAACGATCCCTGCCCATGCGGCTCGGGGAAGAAATACAAGAAGTGCCACGGCTCCGAGGAGGGCACCGGCACGCCGGAGCGACCCGCCGCGCCCCACGGAGCACGCGTTTGAAAGGAGACGACGCGATGCTCGACGGACCGATCCCCGAGGCCCTCACCTTCGACGACGTGCTCCTGCTTCCGGCGCGCTCCGAGGTGCTGCCTTCGCGGGTCGACGTCACGACGGCGCTCACACGCCGCATCCGCCTCAACATTCCGCTGGTCTCGGCTGCGATGGACACCGTCACGGACTCACGGCTGGCGATCGCCATGGCCCAGCAGGGTGGCATCGGCGTGATTCACAAGAACCTGTCGATCGAGAGACAGGCCGAAGAGGTCGACAAGGTCAAGCGCTCCGAGAGCGGCATGATCGTCGACCCAATCACGATCGCTCCCGACCGCCGCATCGCCGAGGCCCTGGATCTGATGGGCAAATACAAGATCTCCGGCGTGCCGGTCACCGACCGCGGCGGACGCCTCCTGGGGATCCTGACCAATCGCGACCTGCGCTTCGAGACGCGCACCGATCTGCCGGTCTCGGCCGTCATGACCAAGGAGAACCTGGTCACCGTCCCGGTCGGCACGACGCTTCAGGAGGCCAAGGCGATCCTGCACAAGCACAAGATCGAGAAGCTCCTGGTCGTCGACCGCGACTACCATCTGAAGGGCTTGATCACGGTCAAGGACATCCAGAAGATGATCAAGTACCCGAACGCCTGCAAGGACGACCTCGGGCGCCTGAGGGTTGGCGCCGCGCTGGGGGTGGGGCCGGAGACGCTCGAACGCGCCCGGGCGCTCGTGGAGGCCCGCGCCGACTTCCTGGTGGTCGACACCGCCCACGGCCACTCGGCCGGCGTCATGGAGACGGTGCGCCAGGTCAAGGGCGCCTTCCCCGGCATGGAGGTGGCGGCCGGCAACGTGGCGACCGAGCAGGCCACGGACGATCTCGTCCGTCTGGGGGTCGATGCGGTCAAAGTCGGCATGGGGCCGGGGTCGATCTGCACCACGCGCGTCGTCGCCGGGGTCGGCGTCCCGCAGATCACCGCCATCGCGCAGTGCGCGCGTGCCGCCCGCAAGCACGGCGTCCCGATCATCGCCGACGGGGGGATCAAGTATTCGGGTGACATCACGAAGGCCCTGGCGGCAGGCGCGTCATCGGTCATGATCGGGTCGCTCTTCGCCGGGACCGAGGAGTCGCCCGGTGAGACGATTCTCTACCAGGGGCGGACCTTCAAGGCGTACCGGGGGATGGGATCCCTGGGGGCCATGCGCAAGGGAAGCGCCGACCGATACTTCCAGGACTCCGAGGCCGGGGACGACAAACTGGTGCCCGAAGGGATCGAGGGGATGGTGCCGTACAAAGGAAGCCTGCAGGCCCTCATCCCGCAGATGGTCGGCGGACTGCGCGCCGGCATGGGCTACTGCGGCGCGCCGGATATCGAGAGCCTGCGGCGCGAGGCGCGCTTCATCCGCGTGACCGGCGCCGGGCTCAAGGAGAGCCACGCCCACGACGTGGTGATCACCAAGGAAGCGCCGAACTACCGGATCGAGTAGGTTCGTCGCCGCGCTTCCAGCGCGCGTCCTCGATTGTAATCAGCCGCTCGCTGCCGCCCCGGTCCTCGAGACGCACCGACATCGGGCGCTTCGGCTGGTAGGGCCCGAGGCGCTCCGCCCACTCCACGATGACGACGCCGTCCCCTCCCAGGATCTCCTCCAGTCCCAGCTCGTCGAGGTCGCCCGGCGCATCGATGCGGTAGAGATCGACATGATGCACGGGGATCCGGCCGCGATAAGGGTTGATCAGGGTGAAGGTCGGCGAGCGGACCTGCTCCGGATCGACCCCCAAACCCTCCGCCAGACCGCGCGCGAAGACCGTCTTGCCCATCCCGAGGTTGCCCAGAAGCAGGACGACGTCCCCGGGGCGGAGCGCCGCCGCCAGATCCCGTCCGGCGGCCAGCGTCTCGGCCTCCGAGCGGGTGACGAGGCGGCGGGAGGCGTTCATGCGGCGCGCTCAGATGAGCGGCAGCTCCATCAACACCGGCTGCGGCATCAGGTCGCGGTGCTGCCGGAAGAGACGTGGAAGGGGTCGCACCACCTCGAACCCGACGCGGGCGCACAGCGGCCGCGACCGGGTGTTGGCGATCAGTCGCGTCAGCTTCAGGTGTCGCCGCCGGCCGACCTCGACCGCCTCCTGCACGAGCCGCAGCCCGATGCCGCGGCTGCGCAGCGGCTCATCAATGCCGATCGAGGCGAGATACAGAACGTCGCCCCGCGGGTTGTGCGACGACGAGGGGAGCATTTTCTCGTACTCCAGGTACGACCTCGGAAAATCCCTCGTCCACAGAAGGCCGTTGGCCATGCCGACGATCTGCGGCAGGCGGCCGGGACGCTGCAGTTCCGCCAGGAGGAACGACTCGGGGAGGGCGAAGAGGCGTCGCTGCAGCTCGTTCAGGGTGACCGCCAGGCGGCCCCAGATCCGGCGCTCGAGCAACGTCGCCTCCTCCAGGTCGTCCGGCCGCGCCGGACGGATGACGACCCGGGCGGCGGCCGGCCTCACGAATGGACCGGGTGACGGGCGGGGCTCAGGCAGGAGCGGCGACTCGAGGCGGCTCCTCGACCTGCCGCGGCCGGTCCCTTCATCCTGCTTCATCGGTTCCTCTGCGCGGGGCCTGAAGCGCTCCGATCGACGTCGCCCGGCGGCCTGAGGCGCGCCAGCGCCTGCGGAAAACGCGCCAGGATGTCCCGCGCCATCAGCGGTATCTCTCCGACCTTCGCGGCGGCCAGGTCACCCGCCAGGCCGTGCAGGTAGACGCCCAGCCTGGCGGCCGAGTCCGCCTCAAGTCCCTGCGCGATCAACCCCGCCAGGATGCCGGTCAGAACGTCCCCCGATCCTCCCGTCGCCATCCCTGGGTTCCCGGTCGGGCTGACGGAAACGCGCCCGGAGGGGGTCGCCACCAGGCTGCGATGCCCCTTGAGGATCAGCGTGCAGCGGTGGAGCCGGGCGAACTCACGCGCCACCTCGACCCGCCGGGCCTGCACCTCGGCCGTCCGGATCCCGAGCAGGCGACCCATCTCGCCGGGATGGGGCGTCAGGATCAGCGGCCGCGTTCTGCCCGACAGCAGCTCCGGGGCGCCGGCGAAGGCGTTCACTCCATCGGCGTCGAGCACGATCGGCAACGGTGTGCGCCGGACCAGGTCCCGGATCAGTGTCTTCGTCTCGGGGTGCGTCGTCAACCCCGGACCGATCGCCACGACGCGCTTCCCCTCGAGGAGACGGAGCAGCCCCGGAAGACTCGCGGAGGCGAGCGATCCGGCCTCGGTTTCGGGGAGCCCCTCCGACATCGCCTCCATGGCGCGCGTGACCAGCGCGCTCTGCAACCCCGATGGGACGGCGGCCGTGACCAGCCCGCACCCGGCGCGCAGCGCCCCCAGCGCCACCATTCGCGCCGCCCCGCCTTTGCCGCGCGATCCGGCCACAATCAAGGCGTGGCCGTAATCTCCCTTGTGACTGTCGGCCCGGCGCACCGGCACGAGCGGGACGAGGTCCGCTTCGTCGAGCAGATCGAGGTCGACACGCTCCTGGGCCACCGCCTGCGGCGGGATCGAGATGTCGACCACCCGGAGATCGCCGCACAGCGCTTCCGCCGGCGGGAAGATGTGGGCGATCTTGGGACGGGCGAAGGTGACGGTGTAATCGGCGCTGATGCAAGGGCCCGGGACGTCGCCGCTGTCTCCCGAAAGGCCCGAGGGGATGTCGACCGCCACCACGTCGGCCTGTGCCTTGTTGACATCTTCGAACACGGAGGCCAGGAGCCCCTCGACCGGCCGCGACAAGCCGGTCCCCAGTATCCCGTCCAGCACGAGGTCACTGTCGGCCAGGAACCGCCGCGAGCGACTCCAGTCGGCCGGCCCGCGCACCTCCCGTGGCTCGACTCCGAGCCTCTCCAGCGCCTTGAGGTTCACGGCGGCGCTTCCTTTCACCTCGGCCCGGCGACCGAAGAGGAGGGTTTCGAACGGGAAGCCTCCATTGCGCAGATGGCGCCCCAGGACGAAGGCGTCGCCACCGTTGTTCCCCCGGCCACACAGGAGCAGGATGCGCCGCACCGCCAGATCGTCGTAGGTCCGCCGCAGGAAGGCGTACACCTGGAATCCGGCGTTCTCCATCAGGACGATCTCCGGCACCCCGTAGGAGGTGACGGCGCGTCGATCGATGTTACGCATCTGCTGGCAGGTCAGGATTTCCACGCCGTGGGGTCTCCCCGAGGAGTGCGCCATTCTACGCACAGCAGGAGGGGCGATCAAGATCCTTCGTCTAAGTTTCGCCACGCTCCTCTCTGCGGCGCTCCGGACGGCCGCCTCCCTCGACGTTGACAGTCGCCCGGCAGGTCACGGATAATTTCGTGCTCCTCAATCCGTCCGCCCGACCCAATAGGAGAATGAGCCGGTGCTGCGCTTCCTCACCGCGGGTGAATCACACGGCCCGGCCCTGGTCGCCATCCTGGACGGCCTCCCGGCCGGCCTGTCCCTGTCGCGCGACGACATCGATCGGGAGCTGAAGCGCCGCCAGCACGGCTACGGACGGGGCGGTCGGATGAAGATCGAGCAGGATCGGGTCGAGATCCTGTCGGGGGTGCGCCACGGCCGCACCCTCGGCAGCCCGATCGCCATGACGATCGCCAACCGCGATTGGGACAACTGGCGGAAACCGATGGCGATCGAGGCGCTCGACCTGAGCGACGCCGAGAAGAAACGGGTCACGCGCCCGAGACCCGGACACGCCGACCTTCCGGGCGCGCTCAAGCACGACACCGAGGATGCCCGCGATATTCTCGAGCGCGCCT
>DASTNM010000188.1:0-2518 GCA_035762745.1 Candidatus Polarisedimenticolia bacterium | reverse complement strand
CGATGACGACGGCCGGCACACAGGCGAAAGGTATCCGGGACGATCGATGTTCTACTGGTTCGTCAAAGGAATCTTCTATCCCTTCGTCCGGCTCTACCTCGGGCTGACGCGCGACGGGCTCGAGCATCTGCCGCGCCGCGGGCCGGCGATCGTGGTCTCGAACCACGTCTCCTACATCGACCCGATCCTCCTGGGATCGGCCGCGCCACGGCCGGTCCACTTCATCGTCCTGCAGTGGATGTTCGACCTGTTCCTGCTGCGCTGGTTCTACTGGGGGATGGGAACGATCCCGGTGCGCAGCGAAGGGCAGGACTCGAAGGGCGTGAAGAGGGCCCTGAAGCTTCTGGCGGCGGGGCGGGTGCTCGGGATCTTTCCGGAAGGGACGCGCAGCGCCGACGGCCGGCTCCTCGAGCCGCGTCTGGGAGCGGCGATGATCGCAGCCCTGTCCGGCGCTCCGGTGGTGCCGGCGTACATCGACGGGGCGCGCGACTCGATGCCGGTCGGCAGCGCGTTCCCCGCCCCGGCCCGGGTCCACGTCCGCTTCGGTCCGCCCCTGCGCTTCGACCGGGAGGCGGGGCGGGACCGCCCGGCGCTGCGCGAGTTCGCCCTCAGGATGCTGGAGGCGATCCGCAGGCTGGAGCCGGCCGCATGACGTCGCGCCGCGCCGAGCTGGTCGCGGTCGGATCGGAGCTCCTGGAGCCCTGGCGCACCGACAGCAACGGTTCCTACCTGTCGAGACGTCTGGGTGAGATCGGCGTCGCCCTCCGGTTCCGCACCATCGTCGGGGATGTCCTGGAGGACCTGCGCGACGTCTTCCGCGTCGCCCTCGGCCGCTCCGATCTGATCGTGGTGACCGGGGGACTGGGGCCGACGATCGACGACCTGACGCGCGAGGCGCTGGCCTCGCTCCTCGACCTGCCGCGCGAGCTGGACGAGGCGATCGCCCGGCGCATCGAGGAGCGCTTCGGTCGACACGGGTTGCCGATGCCGCCGCAGAACCGGCGTCAGGCGATGGTGCCACGTGGTGCCGTGGCGCTGCCGAACCGTGTGGGCACGGCGCCCGGGCTTCTTCTGCGGGCCGGTGGCGCTCTCGTGGCGCTTCTGCCGGGGGTCCCATCCGAAATGCGGACGATGGTCGAGGAGCAGCTGCTGCCGCGGCTGGGGCCGACGGGAGAACGCTTCGTCTACAGGGTCCTGAAGATCGCCGGCCTCCCCGAATCGGAGGTCGATCGGCGGCTGGAGGCGGTGGCGCGCGGCGCCGGCGAGGTGGCCTGGACGATCCTGGCCGCGCCGGGGCAGGTCGAGATCCACCTGCGCGAGCGGGTGGCGGAGGGGCGCCCGGCGGCCGGCATCGAGAGGCTGGAGCGCGAGATCGAGACGGTCCTCCGGGAGGATCTTTTCGGCCGCGACGACGAGGCGCTCGAGTCGGTCGTGGGTGAGCTCCTGAAACGGCGCGGCGCGACCCTGGGGATCGCCGAATCGCTGACCGGCGGCGCCATCGGCGCGCGGATCACGAGGGTCCCCGGGGCCTCGCGGTATTTCAAGGGGAGCGTCGTCTGCTACAGTGACGAGGGCAAGGTGGATCTCCTCGGGGTGCGCCGCGAGACTCTCGCGGCGCACTCGGCGGTCAGTCCCGAGGCGGCCCGGGAGATGGCCGACGGGGTGTGCGCGAGGCTCGGCGCGACCTGGGGACTGGCGGCGACGGGCTACGCCGGACCGGAGGGGGGCGGACCGGACAAACCGCCCGGCACGGTCTGCCTGGCGCTCTCCGGTCCGCCGGCGAGCCGCGCCCGCACACTGAGCGTCCCCGGGGACCGCGACACGGTCCGCACCCGGACGGTGCAATCGGCGCTCGACCTGCTGCGTCGGGCCCTTCTGGAGACGGTGCCGTGAGGCTCTTCGTCGCCGCTCCTCTTCCAACCGAGATCCACCGCAGGCTGGCGGAGATCCAGGAAGCGCTCCGCCCGCTGGCCCCGGCGCGTGTGAGCTGGGTGAGGCCCGAGGGGATCCACCTGACGCTCAAATTCATCGGCGAGGTCGGGGAAGAACGGCTCCCCGAGATCAAGACCGCCCTGGACGGGGCGCACAAGGGGGTGAGTCCGTTCCTCCTGGAGGCTCGCAATGTTCAGTGCGAGGGAAGACCCCCGGAGGAGCCGCGGCTGATCTGGATCCTCGTCCAGGGAAGTCGAGAAGCGTTGGAGAGGCTTCAGGGTGATATTGAACGGGTCCTGGAGCGCGTCGGGTTTCCACGGGAGTCACGCCGTTTCAAGCCGCACCTGACCCTCGGGCGCGTCAAGGCGCGCGGGCGGGCTGACTGGGGCCCCCTGATGGAGCGCGCCGCCGGGGCCGACGCCGGTGAGTTCATCGTCGCGGAGTACGGGTTGTATCAGAGCCGCCTGGCACCCGAGGGGGCCACCTACGCCACGCTGGAGCGCTACCCTCTCACGCCTGAGGGTCGGCCGTGAGCATGCCTCTGCTGACTCTACTCGTCCTGGTCTCGTTCTTCGTGGGGGCCATT
>DASTNM010000187.1:0-2199 GCA_035762745.1 Candidatus Polarisedimenticolia bacterium | reverse complement strand
TCGTCCTGACCCGCTCGGAGGGGAAGCGCCCGCCCGCCCTGGATTCGATCCTGGCTCGTTACAACCCGGACGCGGTGGTCTTTCATTGCGGCCTGGAGCCGGGAACGCTGGTGCGCCCGGACGGAGAGGCGGTGGCCTCCCGCTCCCTGCAGGGGTTCGCCGTCTATGCCTTCTCCGGAATCGCCCGTCCCGACCGCTTCGAGGCCGATCTCACCCGCCTCGGGATGCGGCTGGTCGGCGCGCGGCGTTTCCCCGATCACCATCGCTTCCGGCGCGGCGATCTCGCGGCGGTGTCGCGCGCGGCGCGCGAGCGGAGGGCCGACGTGCTGCTGACGACGGAGAAGGACCTGGTGCGGCTGGCCGATCGGCCGGAGGGGGGGCCGCCGCTCTACGCCCTGTCGATCCGGGTCACCTTCCCTCCCGGCCCGGGGCTGCCGGCCTTCATCCTGGATCGCCTGGCCGCCCGGCGCGGGTCGGGACGGCCGCGGGTCACCTCGTGAGGGGCCCCCGGCCGCTTCGCGACACGGCCGTCTACCTGACGGTCCGGACCGTGCTCCTGGGGCTCTCGCTCTTGCCGCGCCGGACCGGGCGCGCGCTCGGGCGCGGCCTCGGTCGCGTCTTCTATTTCGTCTCTCCAAGGCACCGCCGCATCGCACTCGACAATCTGCGCCTTCGCCTCGGCACGACCCACGACGCGCGCGCGCGACGGCGTATCGCGCGGGCCTGCTTCGCGCACGCCGGAGAGATCTTCCTCGATGCCGCATACTTCAAGAGACTGCTGCGTGAGCCGACGGAACGGCTGGTCGAATACGAGGGGACGGAGCACCTGCGTTCGGCGGCGGCCCTGGGGCGCGGGGTGCTGGTCTTCTCGGGGCATTTCGGACACTGGGAGCTGATCTCCCTCCTGCAGCACCGTCTGGGCCTGCCGATGGCGATGCTGGTCCGTCCGCTCGACAACCGGCGTCTGGACGCCCTGTCGGTCAGGCTGCGGCGCCTGGGCGGCAACAGCGTCATCTCGAAGTACAACGCCGCCCGGGGCGTGCTGCGGACGCTGCGAGGGGGAGGGGCGGTGGCGATCCTGATCGACCAGAATGTCCGCGGCGAGGGGGGCCTGTTCGTCGAATTCTTCGGCGAGACCGCCTCGACGACGCCCGCGCTCGCCACCTTCGCCCTCAAGAGCGGCGCGCCGATCGTCCCGGTCTTCTCCTATCCCCTGCCGGACGGCCGCCTGAAGGTTCGTTACTTCCCGGCCATCCTCCCGCAGCGCCAGGGCGACATCGCGGCCGACATCCTCGCCCTGACGCAGGACTGCACGGCGCTCCTGGAGCAGGAGATCCGGCGGCGCCCGGAATGCTGGCTCTGGATGCACAACCGCTGGCGCACCCGGCCCGCGCAGGCCGCGGCCGCCTTGCGGACGGCCGCGCCGACGCTCGAGCCGCCGCTCCTCGCAGAGGGCGGCCGGGGGTCGCGTGCGGCCGAGAGCGGCGCGCGGACGCTGCGATGAAGCGAAGGGCGATCTTCATGGACCGCGACGGCACGATCAGCGAGGAGGTCGGCTACGTCAACCACCTGTCGCGCTATCGCCTGCTGCCGCACAGCCTGGAGGCGATCCGTCTCGTGAACCGCGCCGGGTTCCTGGCGATCGTCACCACCAACCAGGCGGGAGTGGCGCGCGGCTATTTCCAGGAGTCCCTGGTTCACGCCGTGCACGCGCGCCTCCTCTCCTGGGTCGAGGAAGGCGGGGCGCGCCTCGACGCCATCTATTACTGCCCGCACCATCCCCGCGAGGGGGCGCCCCCCTACCGCGCCGACTGCGACTGCCGCAAGCCGCGTCCCGGGATGATCCTCCGGGCGGCGCGCGAGCACGACATCGACCTGGCCCGCTCCTACGCCATCGGCGACAGCGTCATCGACCTGGAGGCCGGCGCCGCGGCCGGGGTCCCGTCCCTCATGGTGCTGACCGGATACGGTCGCGGACTCCTGGAGCACCAGCCCGAACGCCTGCGCGTCGCTCCGCTGCACACCTCGGAGGATCTGCTCGAGGCGGTGCGTTTCATCGTGGCCCGCGAAGCCGCGGCCGGGGTGAGCGCGCCGGCCGGAGAGGGACGATGACCACCGCCCCGCTGACCCGCGAACGGCTGCTGCAGGCGATCGATCGGATGGAGGAGGTCGGCTACGTCAACCACCTGTCGCGCTATC
>DASTNM010000186.1:0-3078 GCA_035762745.1 Candidatus Polarisedimenticolia bacterium | reverse complement strand
CCCGCGACGCCAGGTACGGATCGAGCGCCGATCGCCCGCCGATCGCCTCGCCCGATTCGACCGATCCGTTGTGCGCCATGGAGTGGGCGAAGCCCCGCTGGAGAGAGGAGTTCAAGAGGAAGGTCGTGAACAACCCCGAGGCGAGCGATGCGCTGCGCGGGGACAGACCGAGATCCTGGAGAACGAGCGTGTACGACTCGACGATCCCCTGCCCGAGCGGGGAGTGGAGGATCACCGGCGTCACCGCCGCGGCGTAGAGAGCCGCCCTCGACGCCACAAGCGCCCGGACCCCCGAGCCGGCGCCGGGCCCCAGCGCCCCGGTGATGAAGATCGTCGCCGCGGTCACCGCCACCGAGCCGGCGACGTCCTGGCGCGTGTCGCGATCGAGCAGGGCGAGCGCCCCCATGAACAGGATCGCCGCGAGCGGGTTCCGCCCCTCGGGGTCGGTCAGGTTGACCGGGTTGTCGCGAGCGTAGGCGTACCGGTTGAGAGCGTGCGGGTCGAGCCGGTCGGCCACCAGGGCGTCGGGCTGCAGAAAGCGCCCCAGCGCCGGGTCGTAGTGCCGCGTCCCCATCAGCAGCAGACCGTCGGCCTCGTTCTGCAGCACCCCCGCGAACAGACGCTCCGCCGCCGGCGTCCCCGGGCCGGTCTGGTCCGTCAGGGTGCCGCCGTATGGCCGGAAGTCGTAACGCGCCACCACGCTCTGCTCCCCGTCGACCAGGAGCCGGATGCTGCCGAGGTGATCGGCGACCGGATAGAGGATGCGCCCCGATGCCTCCACGGTCGCGACCCGCAGGTCGCCGGCGAAGTACTGCAGCGTCGCGGCGCCGTCACGGACCTCGATCTGTGGCAGCGGCGTGAGCAGGACCGTGCGGGAGCCCGCCCGCTCGGTGATCTCGCGGATGCGCCGGCCGCTGGCGTCGTAATCGTCCTGTACCAGAAGGCCGCCGCCCGAGTCGCTGAGACGGGCGAGGCGACCGGCGCCGTCGTAGGTCAGACGCCGATCGGAGGTGGGGGAGAGGATCGATGCGACGTTGCCGGCCGCGTCGTAGGTGAAGGTTCGCCCGTCCGAGGTGCGGGTCAGGCACTGGCGGTGCGCGGGGTCGTCGTAGTAGAGCGTCGTCCCCTCCTTGAGGACCAGATTGCCGGCGTCATCGTAGGCGTAGGTCAGGTCGCCGTAGGGACCGACGGCGCGCGTCAGGCGATGACGTCCGTCGTAGGTGAACCTCTGCCCGGCGGGCGCGGCGGGGACGGTCAGATCGTCGACCGAGACGATCTCCGCATCGGGGGAGTAGGTGTAGGCCAGTCGCAAAAGGGCGGCTCCCGCCGAGTTCGTCGCCTGCATTTCGGTGGGGCGCCCCGTCGCCGGATCGTAGGAGCGCAGCACCCTCAGGCCGTTCGCCAGCAGCGTGCGCGTGACCTGCCCGCGCTCGTTGTAGGAGAGTGAGGGCGCGAACGGCAGGGCCGCCTCGAGGTTGCCTCCTTCGTCGTACTGGTAGAGCGCCGGCGGCCCGCCCGGCAGCTGGAGCGATGTGACCCGACCGAGCGCGTCGTAGGCCGTCCGGGTGGTGTAGGTGGATCCCTCCAGCGTCCGCGTCGCGACGACGACGCGCCCGAGCGCGTCATAGGTGAACGCTTGCGTACCGGTCTTGTCGGCGATCGACGTCAACAACCCCAGCGCGCCGGCGGCGGCGCCTCCCTCGTCGTAGTGCCACTCGGCGGTCGCACCGTCTGCCGGCCGCTTCTCCAGCAGGCGATCGAGCGGGTCGTACGACATCGTGGTGACTTGTCCGAGCGGATCGATCTCGGAGACCAGGTTTCCTTTGAGGTCGAACTCGTAGCGCCAGGAACCCGTGTGGGGATCGTCGAGAGTCGTGCGCCGCCCGAGCGCGTCGTACGACAGGAGCGCCGTGGAGCCTGAGGCGTCGGTGGCCTGTGTCAGGTGGCCGGCGGCGTCGTACCGGTAGGAGGCGCTGGAGGCGACCCGCGCCTCCGTCCCGGTCCCCTCGAATTCGTCGACCGCCACGAGCTCGCCGAAGGCGTTGCGCTTGAGGTCGCGCCGGTGGCCGAGCGGGTCGATCAGGGTCGAGCTCCAGCCGCTGCGCTCCTCGCGCCGGCTCTCCCCGGCGGCGTTGGTCACCGCCGTGCGGCGGGAGGCGGCGTCGTACTCCAGGCGCCGGACGTAGCCGACGCGGGACGGCGCCACGTAGTCCGGGCCGGCGGGAACCAGGAACGGCTCGGCCTCCGTGGCGACCCGCCCGGCGGCGTCGAAGGTGAGGGCGCGGCCCACCACCATCTGGCCGTCGACCGTCTCGGTCTTGGTCTCGATCAGGCGGCCCAGACCGTCGAAGAAGGCGATCGATTCGAGGTTGCCCACGGTCCCGCTCGCCTCGCCGGCGCCGCTCTGCTCGCGGGCGTAACGGAAGACGCGCGCCGGCAGGACCCAGTCATCGTGCCGCTGTGTGACGGTCGGATGGCTCTCCGAGTCGAGCGGACCCCACTCCGCCGTGCGCCGGCCGAAGCCATCGTAACGGATCTGCGTGGCGCGGCCGTTCGGGTCGTCCACCCGGACCAGCAGCCCGGTGCGCGGATCGAAGCGGCGCGTGGTGAGGCGCCCCAGCGGGTCGATCTCGCCGTCCGGGAAGGTGAAGGTGGGATCGAGCGAGCCGTGCCTGATGACCCGGGTCCGCCCGAGCGCGTCGGTCTCCGAGGTCATGTTGCCGTAAGTGTCGTAGGTGCGCGCGGTCACCGGGTTGCGCGGGTCGCCCGGGAGCACGGCGCCCGCCGCCTGTCCCGAGGGGCCGCCGCGCCGCTCCTCGCGGGTCACGAGCCCCCGGCCGCCGAGCGTTCCTGGCGGCCGCCCGTCGTACGCGAACCAGCCCTCGCTCACGACGAGTCCATCGCCCGATGAGTCGACCCGGTGGACCGGCAGGTCCAGGAGCCACCGACCCGCTGCGGGGCCGCCGATCGCCCCGGCGTCGAGGGCCGAGGCGAACTCCTCCATCACCACACGATCGTCGGACGGATCGTCCACGTCCCCCTCCTGGTGCTCGATACGGCGCAGCAGAAGACGGTCGG